>NZ_NCVN01000012.1:0-63261 GCF_002096925.1 Streptococcus mitis
TAGGACTGAGGAAACAGTTCTAACGCCAAAACTAAAAAAATTTCAATTACAGTATAGCACAGGAAGTGATTTTTTGAGCTTTTTACTGTCTTTTTTCAAATAAAAAGATAGTAAAACCACCCAATTTTGGGGTGGTTGGTAATTTATTGTTGTACTGGCTGAGGATTTTGATTAGGCTGACCTTGATTGGTACTTGGTTGTTGTGTTGCCGTATTTTCATTGGTTCCAGCACGGGGAGTAGATGTATTTGAATTTGAATTTGTGTTTGGTGTCGTTACACTTGACTGAGAGGTTGAGGTCTCTGGAGACTGATTTGCCAGAGCAGGTGTAGAACTTTGTTGAGTAGAGGGTTCAGTCCATATTGGGCGAGCTCCATTTTTGAATACAAATTCCCCGTTTCTGAAAAGTCCGTCTGGCATCGTCCAGTCTTCTGGATGAGTATCTTCTGATAGATACGTTATCATTGAGCGATAAACTTTAGCTGCAACTAGGAAACCATCTCCAACGATAGGAGTTAAACGATTCGAATAACCTGTCCATACAGCCATAGAATACTTACGAGTATAACCAACAAACATTTCATCTGGAGCTACATAGCCAGTGTTCTTGATGTGTTTCTCAATTTCATCATCTGTGTAGTTAGAAGTACCTGTCTTACCAGCTTGCGCTAACCATGGGAGATAGGCTCCACGACCAGTTCCGTATGCCAAGACGGTTTTCATCATTTCGGTCATCATGTAAGCAGTTGTTTCTTTCATAGCTCGTGTACCAGCATCTGAAAATTCTTTTTCACTACCGTCACTGAAGACGACCTTATTGATATACATGGGTTTGTGGTAAATTCCACCGTTGGCAAAGGCAGCATAAGCAGCAGCCATTTTTTCACTGCTTGCACCGTATTGTTTGTTAGATTCAGTTGTATTACTTGAAATGGCGTTTGCATAGTGGATGCTTGGATAATTGATACCTAAGCCATTTAGGAAAGTTTTAGCTCTATCTAGACCGACCTTATTCAAAGTTTCAACGGCTGTGACATTACGTGACTGTTGAAGTGCATACTGGATTGTAATGTTTCCAAAGTAGCCTTTATCCCAGTTGTAGACGGGAGTATCAGTACCTGGATAGTTATAAGGAACATCATGTACTATAGTTGCAGTAGAGTCATAGACTCCATATTCTAAAGCGGGAGCATAGTCAGTGATTGGTTTCATAGTAGAACCCCAGTCACGGTTGGTTTCAACGGCTTGGTTGATTCCGAAAGATACATTACTTGATTGGTGACGGGCACCTAACTGAGCAATGACTTTACCATTTGTTACATCAACGATAGTAGAAGCTACTTGAAGTTCATCATCTGGATAAGCGACATACTCATCTGTGTTATAAACATCCCAAAGTCGCTGCTGAACATCTTTGTCGACATTAGTATAGACTTCCATACCTGTAGTAAGAAGGTTGTAACCAGTTTCTTGTTCAACTTGGTCGATTACTTCTTTGAGGTAGTTGTCCATATAAGCTGGATAACTATTGGCTGACTTCAAACTTTGGAGACCGTCAGTGACGGGAGTATTAATAGCTTTTTCATAATCTTCTGCACTAATGTATTTTTGCCCTTTCATTTCTGAAAGTACCAAGTTACGACGCTCTAGAGCAGCTTCTGGATGGGAATAAGGATCATATTGGTTTGGAGCTTGAGGCATTCCAGCCAAGAGTGCTAACTGTGGCAAGCTTAAGTCCTTCAAGTCTTTTCCATAGTAATTTTGGGCTGCGGTTTGCATTCCATAGTTACCGTTGGACATGTAGACTTTATTGATGTAATAGGTCAGGATTTCTTGCTTGGTTGCTTTTTGCTCTAGTTGAACGGCTAGCCAAGCTTCTTGAGCTTTACGTGACAAGGTTTGATCAGCAGTTGAAGTAGAAAAATAAGTCAATTTAATTAATTGTTGTGTCAAGGTTGAGGCACCTTGTAGACCTCCTCCTTGTAGATTTCTTAATGCTGCCCCCATGATACGAATAGTATCAACACCTCTATGGTCAAAGAAACGGTGGTCTTCGATAGACACAATTGCCTTGACTAAGTCAGTAGGAATTTCATTTGCTTGAGCATTTACGCGACGTTCAGATCCAAGGTCAGCAATCAGTTCGTTTTTGTTGTCATAAATCTTGCTAGAGGTTGTCGCAACTAATTTACTTTCAGATAAGGCTGGAGCCTTGCTAACAAAGTAGAGGAAGACACCACCACCTAATAGAAATAATGCGATAAATAAGGTAAGGAATGTAATTCCAATATACTTTAAGAATCGCAGAATAGTTTGTTTATTCATCTTGTTTTACCACCTAGTAAATGTTCTTTGATAATATCGAGATAGGGAATTTGAGGGAAAGCTCCTTGCTTTACTAAATATCCGTATTCTTGAATATATCCAAGTGGCATTGATTTTTGACCCTTATCTTGATGATAAAAGCGAATCAAATCAAATGCCGGCAATAAATAAGTTTCTTGTTGAGAAGAAAAATGAAGCAGTACGAAGCAAATGCCCTTTTGTTCTAGAACTTGTTCCATATGTTGAATCTGGTGAAGATGGAAATTCTTCATTGGGATGGCATTTTTTTGTCGCGTTTCCTTGGCTTCAAAGTCAATGTAATGTCCTCTATACACGCCAGAGTAATCTGTTGTGGAAGCTTGTCTAAAATAGGCTTCTACAATTTTGGCTCGACTACGTTGAGGATAGTCTACTCGGACAATTTGAACAGGCGTCGGCTTTTTATGGATAACGGCCATGCCATGCGTCAGATAGTAGTCGTTGGTAGCGTTGATCATCTTTTCAAAAGTCATTCCTCGATTTGCGAAATTTTTTGGTTGAGAAATGGATGTTTGGCTTTTTTTTGATGAAATTTTATGAGGGTAGTTGACCATATTTCTCCTTATTGGTACAATAACATCACTCTATTATATCATAAATTTGCACAGAAAGGGTTAAAAATGACTACAGCTTTGGTTTTAGGCTATTCTGCTTTTGATTTGGGTTTGTTTTCTGACAAGGATCCTCGTATTAAATTGATTAAAAAAGCAATACGTAGGGATTTAGAAGCTATGGCAGAAGATGGGATGACTTGGCTTGTATTTACAGGGACTTTGGGCTTTGAATATTGGGTTTTAGAGGTTGCTCAGGAAATGAAGACCGAATACGGTTTCCAGTTGGCCACCATTTTTGATTTTGAAACGCACGGGGAAAATTGGAATGAAGCCAATCAGCTTAAACTGAGTCGCTTTAAGCAGGTAGACTTTGTCAAATATGCCTATCCCAAATATGAACATACAGGGCAACTGCGTGATTATCAACAATTTTTACTGGAAAATACTGATTTAGCTTATTTTTTCTATGACCCAGAAAATGAGACCAAACTAAAATTTATGGATAACTTGATGAAAAATCAGGAAGGTTATCGCATAAAAAAGCTAACGTTTGAAGACTTAAATGAGCTAGCAGAAAATTTTTCTGAAAAGTAAGCCTTTGACCTTGATTTTTGTTTGCCTTTTTTTATATAATAATACTATTAGAAACCGAGAATGGAGCGAGAGATGGCAAGTATTATTTTTTCAGCAAAAGATATTTTTGAGCAAGAGTTTGGACGTGAAGTCCGTGGATATAGTAAGGTTGAAGTTGATGAATTTTTGGACGATGTCATCAAGGACTATGAAACTTATGCTGCCTTAGTCAAGTCTCTCCGTCAAGAAATTGCAGAGTTGAAGGAAGAATTAGCTCGTAAACCGAAACCTTCACCAGTTCAAGCAGAGCCTATTGAAGCGGCAACTACAAGCTCTATGACGAATTTTGATATTTTGAAACGCTTGAATCGTCTTGAGAAAGAAGTATTTGGTAAACAAATTTTGGATAACTCTGATTTATAAGAGCTCGTTTGAAATGTGCAATTTTTGGATAATCGCGTGAGGAGAATTTCTTCTCATGAGGAAAGTCCATGCTAGCACAGGCTGTGATGCCTGTAGTGTTTGTGCTAGGCGAAACCATAAGCCTAGGGACGAGAAATCGTTACGGCAGTTGAAATGGCTAAGTCCTTGGATAGGCCAGAGTAGGCTTGAAAGTGCCACAGTGACGGAGTCTTTCTGGAAACGGAGAGAGTGGAACGCGGTAAACCCCTCAAGCTAGCAACCCAAATTTTGGTCGGGGCATGGAGTACGCGGAAACGAACGTAGTATTCTGACTGCTATCAGCTAGAGCTGTTAGTGGTAGACAGATGATTATCGAAGGAAGTGGTCCTAGTCACTTCTGGAACAAAACATGGCTTATAGAAAATTGCATATAGGTTGGGGCTGAGAAATTTTCTCAACCTCATTTTTTAAAGTGGACATATAGAAAGGTCTTGCAAGACTGTAACATGAAAAAAGAATTTAATTTAATTGCAACTGTGGCAGCAGGTCTTGAAGCTGTTGTGGGACGAGAAGTGCGAGAGTTGGGCTACGATTGTCAAGTTGAAAATGGTCGTGTTCGTTTTCAAGGAGACATGAGAGCTATTATCGAGACCAACCTCTGGCTTCGGGCGGCAGACCGTATCAAGATCATCGTAGGAACTTTTCCTGCTAAGACTTTTGAGGAGTTGTTTCAGGGAGTTTTCGCCCTAGATTGGGAAAATTATTTACCACTCGGAGCTCGATTCCCGATTTCAAAAGCCAAATGTGTTAAATCTAAGCTTCACAATGAACCCAGTGTACAGGCAATTTCAAAAAAGGCTGTTGTTAAGAAATTGCAGAAACACTATGCCCGTCCAGAAGGCGTTCCTCTGATGGAGAATGGTCCTGAGTTCAAGCTTGAGGTCTCTATTCTCAAAGACATAGCAACGGTCATGATTGATACGACAGGATCCAGTCTCTTTAAACGTGGCTATCGTACAGAAAAAGGTGGGGCTCCTATCAAGGAAAATATGGCAGCAGCTATTTTGCAACTTTCTAACTGGTATCCAGACAAGCCCTTAATTGACCCAACTTGTGGTTCGGGGACTTTCTGTATCGAGGCTGTCATGATTGCTCGAAAGATGGCTCCAGGTCTTCGTCGCTCCTTTGCATTTGAGGAATGGAACTGGATTAGTGACCGTTTGATCCAAGAAGTGCGTACAGAAGCGGCTAAAAAAGTAGATCGTGAGCTGGAATTGGATATTATGGGTTGTGACATTGATGCACGTATGGTGGAAATTGCCAAGGCTAATGCTCAGGCCGCAGGTGTCGCAGGTGATATTACCTTTAAGCAGATGCGCGTGCAGGATTTACGTTCCGATAAAATCAATGGAGTGATTATCTCCAACCCGCCTTATGGGGAACGCTTGTCAGATGATGTAGGGGTTACCAAACTCTATGCTGAGATGGGGCAAGTATTTGCACCGCTGAAAACGTGGAGCAAATTTATCCTAACTAGTGATGAAGCCTTTGAGACCAAGTACGGTAGTCAGGCGGACAAGAAACGTAAGTTGTACAATGGAACCTTAAAAGTTGATTTGTATCAATATTTTGGTCAGCGTGTTAAACGCCAGGAAGTAAAGTAGAAAGGACAACTCATGAGTAAGAAAAGACGGAATCGTCATAAAGCAGAACATCAAGAAGCGCAATTTGATTTTGATGATGCCAAAGAGCTAACAGTTGGAGAAGCCATGCGTAAAAATGAAGAGGTGGAAGCAGGAGTACTACCTGGAGACTCTATCTTGGACAAGTATGTGAAGCAACATAAAGATGAAATTGAGGCAGATAAGTTTGAAACACGACAGTTCAAAAAAGAAGAGTTAATCGAAACTCAAAGTCTGGACGATTTAATCCAAGAGGTGCGTGAAGCTGTAGAGGAGTCAGAAGCCTATTCAGAGGAAGTTCTATCGTCTGAAGCTATCTTACCTCCACTGCCTCTGGACGATGAGGATAAAGACTGGGATCCTATAGTACTAGAGGATGAAAATTCAGCAGAAATGACTGGGGAAGTGGAAGAGGAGAAAAAACTTTCTCGTCTGGATCAAGAGGACCCAGAAAAGAAAAGTAAAAAAGGTTTTGTTTTGACCGCTTTGGCGCTCGTATCAGTGGTTATCTGTGTCAGTGCTTATTATGTTTACCGTCAAGTGAATCGCTCAACAAAGGAAATTCAAACTTCTCAATCATCGTCTAGTGAGCAGAATATTCAGCCGATTTTAGAAGATTTCAATAGTCAATACGATGCCTTCTATACAGATAGCAACAAAACGGCTTTGAAAAATAGCCAGTTTGATAAACTGAGCCAACTGAAGACCTTGCTTGATAAGCTGGAAGGTAGTCGTGAGCATACGCTTGCCAAATCTAAATATGATAGTCTAGCAACGCAAATCAAGGCCATTCAAGATGTCAATGCACAATTTGAAAAACCGGCTATTGTGGATGGTGTTCTGGATACCAATGCAAAAGCTAAATCTGATGCTAAATTTACAGATATTAAAACTGGAAATACGGAGCTAGATAAATTGCTAGATAAGGCCATTAGTCTAGGTAAGAGCCAGCAAACAAGTGCTTCCAGCTCAAGTTCAAGTCAAACTAGCAACTCAAGCTCTAGTCAAGCAAATGAAAATACTGCTAGTGAGACAAGCCCAAGTAGTTCAAATACGACCTCAACGGAGACTAGAAGTTCTCGTAGTGAAGTCAATATGGGCGTATCAAGTGCGGGAGTTGCTGTTCAAAGAAGTGCCAGTCGTGTTTCTTATAATCAGTCTGCTATTGATGATAGTAACAACTCTGCTTGGGATTTCGCGGATGGCGTTTTGGAACAAATTCTAGCAACTTCACGTTCACGTGGTTATATCACTGGAAATCAATACATCCTCGAACGTGTCAATATCGTTAATGGAAATGGTTATTACAACCTCTACAAGCCAGACGGAACCTATCTCTTTACCCTTAACTGTAAGACAGGATACTTTGTTGGAAATGGTTCTGGACATGCGGATGACTTGGACTACTAAGCAGTCGTTACAAAATTCTTTCTTTTCAAAAGTAAAAATGATAAAATAAAACAAATTAAACAAGAGGAGTGTCAAATGACAAAAGCTAACTTTGGTGTCGTTGGTATGGCCGTAATGGGCCGTAACCTTGCCCTTAATATTGAATCTCGTGGTTACACAGTTGCTATCTACAATCGTAGTAAAGAAAAAACTGAAGATGTAATTGCTTGCCATCCTGAAAAGAACTTTGTACCAAGCTATGATGTTGAAAGTTTTGTAAACTCAATCGAAAAACCTCGTCGTATCATGCTCATGGTTCAAGCTGGACCTGGTACAGATGCTACTATCCAAGCCCTTCTTCCACACCTTGACAAAGGTGATATCTTGATTGACGGAGGAAACACTTTCTACAAAGATACAATCCGTCGTAATGAAGAATTAGCAAACTCAGGTATCAACTTTATCGGTACTGGGGTTTCTGGTGGTGAAAAAGGTGCCCTAGAAGGTCCTTCTATCATGCCTGGTGGACAAAAAGAGGCCTACGAATTGGTTGCGGATGTTCTTGAAGAAATCTCAGCTAAAGCACCAGAAGATGGCAAACCATGTGTGACTTATATCGGTCCTGATGGAGCTGGTCACTATGTGAAAATGGTTCACAACGGTATCGAGTATGGTGATATGCAATTGATTGCAGAAAGCTATGACTTGATGCAACACTTGTTAGGCCTTTCTGCAGAAGATATGGCTGAAATCTTTACTGAGTGGAATAAGGGTGAATTGGACAGCTACTTGATCGAAATCACAGCTGATATCTTGAGCCGTAAAGACGATGAAGGTCAAGATGGACCAATCGTAGACTACATCCTTGATGCTGCAGGTAACAAGGGAACTGGTAAATGGACTAGTCAATCATCACTTGACCTTGGTGTGCCATTGTCACTCATCACTGAGTCAGTATTTGCACGTTATATTTCAACTTACAAAGAAGAACGTGTGCATGCTAGCAAGGTTCTTCCAAAACCAGCTGACTTCAAATTTGAAGGAGACAAGGCTGAGTTGATTGAAAAAATCCGTCAAGCCCTTTACTTCTCAAAAATCATTTCATACGCACAAGGTTTTGCGCAATTGCGTGTAGCTTCTAAAGAAAATAACTGGAACTTGCCATTTGCAGACATCGCATCTATCTGGCGTGATGGCTGTATCATCCGTTCTCGTTTCTTGCAAAAGATTACAGATGCTTACAACCGTGATGCAGATCTTGCTAACCTTCTTTTGGATGAGTACTTCTTGGATGTTACTGCTAAGTACCAACAAGCAGTGCGTGATATCGTAGCTCTTGCTGTTCAAGCTGGTGTGCCAGTGCCAACTTTCTCAGCAGCTATTACTTACTTTGATAGCTACCGTTCAGCTGACCTTCCAGCTAACTTGATCCAAGCGCAACGTGACTACTTTGGTGCCCACACTTACCAACGTAAAGACAAAGAAGGAACATTCCACTACTCTTGGTATGACGAAAAATAAGTAGGTCTGCCATGGGGAAACGGATTTTATTACTTGAGAAAGAACGAAATCTAGCTCATTTTTTAAGTTTGGAACTCCAAAAAGAGCAATACCGAGTTGATCAGGTTGAGGAGGGGCAAAAAGCCCTCTCCATGGCTCTTCAGACAGACTATGACTTGATTTTATTGAATGCTCGTCTGGGGGATATGACAGCCCAGGATTTTGCAGATAAGCTGAGTCGGACTAAGCCAGCCTCAGTCATTATGATCTTGGACCATCGCGAAGAATTGCAAGATCAGATTGAGACAATCCAACGCTTTGCCGTTTCTTACATCTATAAGCCGGTTATTATTGACAATTTGGTAGCTCGTATTTCAGCGATTTTCCGAGGTCGGGACTTTATCGATCAACACTGCAGTCAGATGAAGGTTCCAACGTCTTACCGCAATCTGCGTATGGATGTAGAGCATCATACCGTTTATCGTGGCGAGGAAATGATTGCTCTTACTCGTCGTGAGTATGACCTCTTGGCTACTCTTATGGGGAGCAAGAAAGTTCTGACTCGTGAGCAGTTGTTGGAAAGTGTCTGGAAGTATGAAAGTGCGACCGAAACAAATATCGTGGATGTCTATATTCGTTATCTACGTAGCAAGCTTGATGTAAAAGGTCAGAAAAGCTACATTAAAACCGTGCGTGGTGTCGGTTACACCATGCAAGAATAGAAAGCAGTTGCAGTTATGTAACTGCTTTTTTTGGGAGGTTCTATATATTGACATGCAATTAGGCCTTTGCTACAATCAGTTATGGAGGATAGATCTAATGAAAACAATAAAAAAATTGATGCAAATTGCATTAGCAGTCTTTTTCTTCGGTTTGCTAGCAACAAGTGCAGTACTGGCAGATGATGCTGATTCAGAAGGCTGGCAATTTGTCCAAGAAAATGGTAGAACCTACTACAAGAAGGGTGACATCAAAGAAAAGGCTTGGCGAGTGATTGATGGCAAGTACTATTATTTTGATCATGTATCAGGAGAGATGGTTGTTGGCTGGCAATATATCCCGTTTCCGTCTAAAGGTAGTACAATTGGTCCTTACCCAAATGGTTTAAGATTAGAATTTATGCCAATGCCAAGATGGTATTACTTTAATCAAGATGGGGTCCTACAAGAATTTGTTGGCAAGCAAGTTTTAGAAGCAAAAACTGCTACCAATACCAACAAACACCATGGGGAACAATATGATAGTCCAGCAGAGAAACGAGTCTATTATTTTGAAGATCAGCGTAGCTATCACACTTTAAAAACTGGTTGGATTTCTGACGAAGGACATTGGTATTATTTACAGAAGGATAGTGGCTTCGATGCTCGTATCGACAGTTTGACGGTTGGGGAGCTAGTGCGTGGTTGGGTCAATGATAACTCAACTTGGTACTATCTAGATCCAACAACTGCTACAATGCAAACTGGTTGGAAACAACTTGGCAATAAGTGGTACTACCTCCGTTCATCAGGAGCTATGGCAACAGGCTGGTATCAGGAAAGCTCAACTTGGTATTACCTAGACCAAGTAAATGGTGATATGAAAACTGGCTGGCAATACCTTGGCAACAAGTGGTACTATCTCCGTTCATCAGGAGCTATGGCAACTGGTTGGTATCAAGATGGTTCAACTTGGTACTACCTAAATGCAGGTAATGGAGATATGAAGACAGGCTGGTTCCAGGTCAATGGCAAATGGTACTATGCTTACAGCTCAGGTGCTTTGGCAGTGAATACGACCGTAGATGGCTATTCTGTCAATTATAATGGCGAATGGGTTCAATAATGAAAGAGGCGATTGTGAAGGAAACAATCGCTTTTTTTGTGAAAATATAATAAAATAGATAGGAAAGAATAAATATTTGTATGAAAAAATGAGACGGCTTTTTCGTCTAGTAAAAGGAAAATATGACAAAAAAAGTTGGTGTCGGCCAGGCACATAGTAAGATTATTTTAATAGGGGAGCATGCGGTCGTTTATGGCTATCCTGCCATTTCCTTGCCTCTTTTGGAGGTAGAGGTGACCTGTAAGGTAGTTCCTGCAGAGAGTCCTTGGCGCCTCTATGAGGAGGATACCTTGTCCATGGCGGTGTATGCTTCTCTGGAGTATTTGAATATCAAAGAAGCCTGCATTCGCTGTGAGATTGACTCGGCTATCCCTGAAAAACGGGGAATGGGTTCGTCAGCTGCTATCAGCATAGCGGCCATTCGTGCAGTATTTGACTACTATCAGGCAGAACTGCCTCATGATGTACTAGAAATCTTGGTCAATCGGGCGGAGATGATTGCCCATATGAATCCTAGTGGTTTGGATGCTAAGACCTGTCTCAGTGACCAACCTATTCGCTTTATTAAGAATGTAGGATTTACAGAGCTTGAGATGGATCTATCCGCATATTTGGTGATTGCTGATACAGGTGTTTATGGTCACACTCGTGAAGCCATCCAAGTGGTTCAAAACAAGGGCAAGGATGCCCTGCCGTTTTTGCATGCCTTGGGAGAATTGACCCAGCAGGCAGAAGTTGCGATTTCACAAAAAGATGCTGAAGGACTGGGGAAAATCCTCAGTCAAGCGCATTTACATCTAAAAGAAATTGGTGTTAGTAGCCCTGAGGTAGATTCCCTCGTTGAAACGGCTCTTAATCATGGTGCTTTGGGTGCCAAGATGAGCGGTGGTGGGCTAGGAGGCTGTATCATAGCCTTGGCAGACAATTTGACACACGCACAAGAACTAGCAGAAAGATTAGAAGAGAAAGGAGCTGTTCAGACATGGATAGAGAGCCTGTAACAGTACGTTCCTACGCAAATATTGCTATTATCAAATATTGGGGAAAGAAAAAAGAAAAAGAGATGGTGCCTGCTACTAGCAGTATCTCTCTGACTTTGGAGAATATGTACACAGAGACGACCTTGTCATCTCTACCGACGGATGCGACAGCTGATGCCTTTTATATCAATGGTCAGCTACAAAATGAGGCTGAGCATGCCAAGATGAGCAAGATTATTGACCGTTACCGTCCAGAAGGTGAGGGCTTTGTGCGTATTGATACTCAAAACAATATGCCTACCGCAGCGGGTCTGTCATCAAGTTCTAGTGGTTTGTCTGCCTTGGTCAAGGCTTGTAATGCTTATTTTCAGCTTGGATTGGATAGAAGTCAGTTGGCACAGGAGGCTAAATTTGCCTCAGGCTCTTCCTCTCGGAGTTTTTATGGACCATTAGGTGCCTGGGACAAGGATAGCGGAGAGATTTACCTGGTAGAGACAGACCTGAAACTAGCTATGATTATGTTGGTGCTAGAGGATAAGAAAAAACCAATCTCTAGCCGTGACGGGATGAAACTTTGTGTGGAAACCTCGACGACCTTTGATGACTGGGTGCGTCAGTCTGAGAAGGATTATCAGGATATGCTGGTTTATCTCAAGGAAAATGACTTTGCCAAGGTTGGGGAGTTAACGGAGGAAAATGCCCTGGCTATGCACGCTACGACCAAAACAGCATCACCAGCCTTTTCTTATCTGACGGATGCAAGCTATGAAGCAATGGACTTTGTCCGCCAGCTTCGTGAGCAAGGGGAAGCCTGCTACTTTACTATGGATGCTGGTCCCAATGTCAAGGTTCTCTGTCAAGAGAAAGACTTGGTACACCTCTCAGAAATCTTTGGTCAACGTTATCGCTTGATTGTGTCGAAAACAAAGGATTTGAGTCAAGATGATTGCTGTTAAAACTTGCGGAAAACTCTATTGGGCAGGTGAGTATGCTATTTTAGAGCCAGGACAGTTGGCCTTGATAAAAGCTATCCCCATCTATATGAGGGCTGAGACTGCTTTTTCTGATAGCTACCGCCTCTATTCAGATATGTTTGATTTTGCAGTAGACTTGACACCAAATACTGACTATAGCTTGATTCAAGAAACGATTGCTTTAGTGGAAGATTTCCTCGTTTATCGTGGGCAGACCTTGCGACCTTTTTCTTTGGAAATCCGAGGAAAAATGGAACGAGAAGGGAAAAAGTTTGGTCTGGGTTCTAGCGGTAGCATCGTTGTCTTGGTTATCAAGGCTTTGCTGGCTCTGTATAATCTTTCGGTTGATCAGGATCTCTTGTTCAAGCTGGCCAGTGCTGTCTTGCTCAAGCGCGGAGACAATGGTTCTATGGGGGACATTGCCTGTATTGTGGCAGAAGATTTGATTCTCTACCAGTCTTTTGATCGCCAGAAGGTGGCTGCTTGGTTGGAAGAAGAAAACTTGCCGACAGTTTTAGAGCGTGAGTGGGGCTTTTCTATCTCACAAGTGAAACCAACCCTAGAATGTGATTTCCTAGTGGGATGGACCAAGGAAGTGGCTGTATCGAGTCACATGGTCCAGCAAATCAAGCAAAATATCAATCAGAATTTTTTAAGCTCCTCAAAAGAAACGGTGGCTGCTTTAGTAGAAGCCTTGGAGCAGGGGGAATCAGAAAAAATTATCGAGCAAGTAGAAGTAGCCAGCCAGCTTTTAGAAGGCTTGAGCGTAGATATTTACACGCCTTCGCTTAGACAGTTGAAAGAAGTCAGTCAAGATTTGCAGGCTGTTGCCAAGAGTAGCGGTGCTGGTGGTGGTGACTGTGGCATTGCCTTGAGTTTTGATGAGCAATCAACTGAAACCCTAAAAAACCGTTGGGCCGATCTGGGGATTGAGCTCTTATACCAAGAAAGGATAGGACATGACGACAAATCGTAAGGATGAGCACATCCGCTATGCCCTTGAGCAGAAAAGTTCCTATAATAGCTTTGATGAGGTGGAGTTGATTCATTCTTCCTTGCCTCTTTACGATCTGGATGAAATCGATCTTTCGACAGAATTTGCTGGTCGAAAGTGGGATTTTCCTTTTTATATCAATGCCATGACAGGTGGGAGTGAAAAAGGTAAAGAAATCAATCAAAAACTAGCTCAGGTGGCGGAAGCCTGTGGTATTTTATTTGTAACGGGTTCTTATAGCGCAGCCCTCAAAGATCCAGCAGATGACTCTTTTTCTGTCAAGTCTGATCATCCAAATCTCCTTCTTGGAACCAATATTGGATTGGACAAGCCTGTTGAGTTAGGACTTCAGACCGTAGAAGAGATGAATCCTCTCCTCCTTCAAGTGCATGTTAATGTCATGCAGGAATTACTCATGCCCGAAGGAGAAAGGAAGTTCAGAAGCTGGCAATCGCATCTGGCAGACTATAGCAAGCAAATCCCCGTTCCTATTGTCCTAAAGGAAGTGGGCTTTGGAATGGATGCCAAGACCATCGAAAGAGCCTATGAACTGGGTGTTCGTACAGTGGATCTGTCAGGTCGTGGTGGTACCAGCTTTGCTTATATTGAAAACCGTCGCAGTGGTCAACGTGACTACCTCAATCAATGGGGTCAGTCTACCATGCAGGCCCTTCTCAATGCCCAAGACTGGAAAGACAAGGTCCAACTCTTGGTCAGTGGAGGTGTTCGCAATCCGCTGGATATGATTAAGTGCTTGGTCTTTGGGGCTAAGGCTGTGGGACTGTCTCGAACAGTTCTAGAATTGGTTGAAACCTACACAGTTGAAGAAGTGATTGGCATTGTCCAAGGCTGGAAAGACGATCTGCGTTTGATTATGTGTGCCCTTAATTGTGCCACCATAGCAGATCTGCAAAAAGTAGACTATCTTCTCTACGGAAAATTAAAAGAAGCAAAAGATCAGATGAAAAAGGCGTAACCATCGCCTTTTTTCCATCTTTAGACTGAGGTGACTTTTTTGAAGTGTGATAAAATAGAAGGGAGAGGATGAACCTATGAGAAAATTTAAAATCTTTTTATTTATCGAAACCTGTCTTTTGACAGGAGCTCTGATTTTGATGGTATCAGAGCATTTTTCGCGTTTTCTGCTGATTCTATTCCTCTTTTTGCTTTTGATTCGTTATTACACTGGTAAAGAAGGCAATAACCTTCTTTTGGTGGTGGCAACCATTCTCTTCTTTTTCATCGTCATGCTCAATCCTTTTGTGATTTTAGCTATTTTTGTTGCGGTTATATACAGCCTCTTTCTTCTTTATCCGATGATGAATCAGGAAAAAGAGCAAACCAATTTGGTGTTTGAAGAGGTGGTGACGGTTAAGAAGGAGAAAAATCGTTGGTTTGGAAATCTCCATCATTTTTCAAGCTATCAGACTTGCCAGTTTGATGATATCAATCTTTTTCGCCTCATGGGCAAGGATACCATTCATTTGGAGAGGGTCATCCTAACCAATCATGACAATGTCATTATCCTCAGAAAGATGGTAGGAACGACCAAAATCATCGTACCTGTCGATGTGGAAGTCAGTCTCAGCGTTAACTGTCTCTATGGTGATTTGACTTTTTTCAACCAGCCCAAGCGAGCCCTCCGTAATGAACACTATCATCAGGAAACAAGAGACTATCTCAAGAGTAATAAGAGTGTCAAAATTTTCTTGACCACTATGATTGGAGATGTTGAGGTGGTCAGAGGATGAAAAAACAAGCTTATGTAATCATTGCCCTCACCTCCTTCCTGTTTGTCTTATTTTTCTCCCACAGCTTGCTGGAAATCCTTGACTTTGACTGGTCTATTTTCCTGCATAATGTTGAAAAAACAGAAAAATTTGTCTTTTTGTTGTTGGTATTCAGCTTGTCCATGACCTGTCTTTTAGCCCTGTTTTGGCGAGGTGTGGAAGAGCTTTCTCTAAGAAAAATTCAGGTCAATCTCAAGCGTTTGTTGGCAGGGCAAGAAGTGGTTCAGGTTGCAGATCCAGATTTGGATGCCAGTTTCAAGTCCTTGTCAGGGAAACTTAACCTCTTGACAGAGGCTCTTCAAAAAGCTGAAAATCACAGTCTTACTCAGGAAGAGGAAATCATCGAGAAAGAACGAAAGCGGATTGCTCGGGATTTGCACGATACGGTTAGTCAGGAGTTGTTTGCGGCCCACATGATTTTGTCAGGTGTCAGCCAGCAGGCTTTGAAACTGGATAGAGAAAAGATGCAGACCCAGTTGCAGAGTGTCACAGCCATTTTAGAAACAGCTCAGAAGGACTTGAGAGTCTTGCTCCTGCATTTGCGCCCAGTTGAATTGGAACAGAAGAGCTTGATAGAAGGGATTCAAATTCTTCTAAAAGAGCTTGAGGACAAGAGTGATCTCAAGGTTAGTCTTAAGCAAAATGTATCTAAATTGCCTAAGAAAATCGAGGAGCATATCTTCCGTATTCTGCAAGAATTGATCAGCAATACCCTCCGCCATGCCCAGGCCTCTTGTCTGGATGTCTATCTCTATCAGACGGATCTTGAATTGCAGCTGAAGGTGGTGGACAATGGGATTGGTTTCCAGTTAGGGAGTTTAGACGACTTGAGTTATGGACTGCGGAATATCAAGGAGCGAGTCGAAGATATGGCAGGAACGGTTCAACTCTTGACAGCTCCCAAGCAAGGTCTGGCGGTTGATATCCGTATTCCCCTGTTAGATAATGAGTTATAAAGGAGTAGAGATGAAAATTTTACTAGTAGATGACCATGAAATGGTCCGATTGGGCTTGAAAAGCTACTTTGACCTCCAAGATGATGTAGAAGTTGTAGGTGAGGCTGCCAACGGATCTCAAGGCATTGACTTGGCCTTGGAACTGCGTCCAGATGTCATTGTCATGGATATCGTCATGCCTGAGATGAATGGAATTGACGCGACCTTGGCCATCCTCAAAGAATGGCCTGAAGCCAAGATTTTGATTGTGACCTCTTACTTAGACAATGAAAAAATCATGCCTGTCTTAAATGCTGGTGCTAGGGGCTATATGCTCAAGACTTCAAGTGCGGATGAATTGCTGCACGCTGTTCGTAAGGTAGCTACTGGGGAGCTGGCCATTGAGCAAGAGGTCAGTAAGAAGGTCGAATACCACCGCAATCATATAGAACTACATGAGGACTTAACTGCGCGTGAGCGAGATGTGCTTCAACTCATCGCCAAGGGCTACGAAAATCAGCGCATCGCAGACGAACTTTTTATCTCTCTCAAGACGGTCAAGACTCATGTGTCCAATATCCTAGCCAAGCTGGAGGTCAGCGATCGCACCCAGGCAGCAGTTTATGCCTTTCAGCATCACTTGGTGGGGCATGAGGATTTTTAGATGAGTCTAACAGATTTACTTGTTGAGCTAGAAGCAGCAAAAGATTCAAAAAAAGCAGGGCCTATATGCGCCATCAATTTTCCTTTCTAGGCGTTGTGGCGCCAGAAAGAAATAAACTCTATAAAAAATACTTTTCAGAAGCGAAAAAAACAAAGATTATCGATTGGGATTTTGTAGATACTTGCTGGAGAAAGGAGCCTAGAGAATACCAATATGCGGCTGCTAATTATTTGAAAGCAATGCAGTCTTATCTAAAGGACAGCGATTTACATAAGCTTGAGCGGTTAGTCGTCACAAAATCCTGGTGGGATACCGTAGATATCCTAGATCGAGTAGTAGGGAGTTTGGTGTATGACCACCCTGAACTAGAAGAAATAATCTTAAAATGGAGCCTATCAGATAATATCTGGCTGAGACGTGTCGCTATTGACCACCAGTTGTTAAGAAAAGAGAAGACCAATGTTCAATTAATGGAAAAGATTCTGCTTCATAATTTGAACCAAACAGAATTCTTTATCAATAAAGCCATTGGCTGGGCTCTGAGAGACTACTCCAAAACAAATCCAGATTGGGTAGCATGCTTCATTGAGAAAAACAAGGAAAGAATGGCTGACCTTAGTATCAAAGAAGCAAGCAAGTACCTCTCCCATCATTGAAAAGCGCATTCATTACTTGAAAAAAGTCGCCCATTTATGTTATAATAGACTGTATTTAAAAAATTTTAAGGAGAAATGACAGAATGTCTGTATCATTTGAAAACAAAGAAACAAACCGTGGTGTCTTGACTTTCACTATCTCTCAAGACCAAATCAAACCAGAATTGGACCGTGTCTTCAACTCAGTGAAGAAATCTCTTAATGTTCCAGGTTTCCGTAAAGGTCACCTTCCACGCCCTATCTTCGACAAAAAATTTGGTGAAGAGTCACTTTACCAAGATGTTATGAACGCTCTTTTGCCAAATGCTTATGAAGCAGCTGTAAAAGAAGCTGGTCTTGAAGTCGTTGCTCAACCAAAAATTGACGTAACTTCAATGGAAAAAGGTCAAGACTGGGTTATCACTGCTGAAGTTGTTACAAAACCTGAAGTAAAATTGGGTGACTACAAAAACCTTGAAGTATCAGTTGATGTAGAAAAAGAAGTAACTGACGCTGACGTTGAAGAGCGTATCGAACGCGAACGCAACAACTTGGCTGAATTGGTTATCAAAGAAGCTGCTGCTGAAAACGGCGACACTGTTGTCATCGACTTCGTTGGTTCTATTGACGGTGTTGAATTTGATGGCGGAAAAGGTGAAAACTTCTCACTTGGACTTGGTTCAGGTCAATTCATCCCAGGTTTCGAAGACCAATTGGTAGGTCACTCAGCTGGTGAAACTGTTGATGTTATCGTAACATTCCCAGAAGACTACCAAGCAGAAGACCTTGCAGGTAAAGAAGCTAAATTCGTAACAACTATCCACGAAGTAAAAGCAAAAGAAGTTCCAGCTCTTGACGATGAGCTTGCAAAAGACATCGACGAAGAAGTTGAAACACTTGCTGAATTGAAAGAAAAATACCGCAAGGAATTGGCTGCAGCTAAAGAAGAAGCTTACAAAGATGCAGTTGAAGGTGCAGCAATTGATAAAGCTGTAGAAAACGCTGAAATCGTAGAACTTCCAGAAGAAATGATTCACGAAGAAGTTCACCGTTCAGTAAATGAATTCCTTGGAAACTTGCAACGTCAAGGTATCAATCCTGACATGTACTTCCAAATCACTGGAACTACTCAAGAAGACCTTCACAAACAATACGAGGGAGAAGCTGAGTCACGTACTAAGACTAACCTTGTTATCGAAGCAGTTGCGAAAGCTGAAGGATTTGATGCTTCAGAAGAAGAAATCCAAAAAGAAATCGAGCAATTGGCTGCAGACTACAACATGGAAGTTGCACAAGTACAAAGCTTGCTTTCAGCTGATATGTTGAAACACGACATCACAATTAAAAAAGCTGTTGAATTGATCACAAGCACAGCAACAGTTAAATAATCTTATACTCTTCGAAAATCTCTTCAAACCACGTCAGCGTCGCCTTACCGTACTCAAGTACAGCTTGCGGCTAGCTTCCTAGTTTGCTCTTTGATTTTCATTGAGTATTAATAAACAAAAATCCCACCTGAATTGGTGGGTTTTCTTATGCACTATTTTCCAAAAATTTCTTTGAGGTCTGCGTCTGTAATCCCAATCATGGCTGGGATACTGTCCCAGTTTTCTTCTGTCAGAATGTAGGATTGTTCAGAGGTACTTGATGTGGCAGTTTCAGAGACAGCTGGTTGCTTTTCTTCAACATTTTCCAATAAATCACTGAAGCGTTCAATCAGATAGGTTTTTCGGGCAGTTCCGATATGTTGGGTAGCATAATCAAAGGCCTGTAATTCGCCTAGTAAGATAAGCTTGCTTTTGGCGCGTGTAATGGCTGTATAGATGAGATTTCGCTCCAGCATACGCCTGCTAGCACTGGTAATCGGTAGGATGACAACAGGAAACTCGCTTCCCTGGGACTTATGGATACTCATGGCATAGGCCAGGCGAATCTTGTACCATTCGTTACGTGGGTAAGAGACCTCGTTGCCATCAAAATCAATGACAATCTCGTCTTGTTTCGATTCGGTATATTTACCGGGAATCAGGTCTGTGATAGCTCCTAAATCTCCATTAAAGACATTGATTTCAGCATCGTTGACCAAGTGAATGACCTTATCTCCCTTACGATAGTGGCACTGGGGAGCTTCAAAACTGAGTTGGTCTTTTTGTGGTGGGTTCAGGAGGTCTTGCATGAGCTGGTTGATGGCATCAATCCCTGTCGTCCCTCGGTACATGGGAGCCAGAACTTGGATATCACGGGCAGGAATACCACTTCTGAGGGCAGCACCTAAGATTTTTTCAATAGTAGCAGGAATATGGCCACTAGCAATTTCAAAGTAGGAACGGTCTGCTTTTTTCTGGGTGAAATCAGCTGGCAAGATGCCCTGTCGAATTTGACTAGCTAGGGTGACGATGGTTGATTCTTCGCTTTGCCTGTAAATTTTTTCCAAGCGAGTCTGAGGAATCAAGGGAATATGAAGCAGATCCGCTAGAACCTGTCCAGGACTGACAGACGGTAGCTGATCGCTATCCCCCACGATGAGAATTTTACTGTTAGAAGAGATATTGGAGAAGAGTTGATTGGCCAGCCAAGTATCCACCATAGAAAATTCATCTACGATGATAAAGTCGGCATCCAGATAATCTTCAAGATGGCTGGTATCATCGTCACCTGTCATTCCTAAATGACGGTGTATGGTCGCGCTAGGCAAACCTGTCAATTCATTCATGCGGCGAGCTGCTCGTCCAGTTGGAGCAGCAAGAAGAATCGGCAGATTGCTTTTTTTCTTGAGGTCAAGTCCTTCTAAAAGGGCGTAAACAGCGATGATACCATTGATAACCGTTGTCTTACCAGTGCCAGGTCCACCTGTCAGAATAAAGACCTTGTTCTGGATAGCATCACAGATAGCTTGTTTTTGAATACTATCATACTCAATTCCCAGCTCTGCTTCGACAGTAGTGATATGTTTTTGAATGGTTTCTAAATCCTGGCTCTTCTGTTTTCCTTTTTCAAGGATACGAACCAAGTGACTGCGGATTCCTTCCTCCGCGAAAAAGAGACTATTATAAAAGATTTTGGTATCAATCTGCTGGACCTTGTCTTCTTCAATCAGGTAGGAGAGTTCTTGGGCCACTTGGCTGGGATCCAGTTCCACGGGGCGGGAAGACTCAAGGAGAGTAAGGGTTTGTTCCAGCAAATCCCGTGCTTCAACATAGGTGTCCCCTGTTTCTATACAGGCCTGAAAAAGACTATGAACTAGTCCCGCACGGAAGCGTTCAGGAGCCTGACTTTCGATGCCTAGTTCCTCAGCTAGTTGGTCAGCAATGGTAAAGCCCAAACCCTTGATATCCTCAACCAGATGGTAGGGATAATTTTCAACCACATCAAGGGTTTCTTCCTTGTAAAAATCTTGAATCTGGAAGGCTAGTTTATTGGGAATGCCGTAGTTGGCCAGTTTGGCTAAAACCATCTCCGTTCCGTAGTTGAGACGGAGGGTGGAGACGAAAGCCTCGCGATTTTTTGCAGATAGTCCTGCAATGCCTTCTAGCTTTTCTGGGTGTTGCAGAATTTCGTCAATGGTATTATCGCCATAGGTATCCACGATTTTCTGAGCTGTCTTGAGACCAATTCCCTTGAAATGGCTACTTGAAAAGTATTTGACAAGCCCTTTGCTAGTTGGTTTTGCGCGTTCATAACGGCTGATTTGCAGCTGCTCCCCGTACTTGGAGTGCTGGACAATTTGTCCCCAAAAAGTATAGTCTTCTCCCTCAATCACGTCAGCCATGGTGCCCGTGACAATGATTTCAAAATCATCAAAATTCTCTGCGTCTGTATCGTCGATTTCTAGGAGAAGGATGCGATAAAAATTGCTGGGATTTTCAAAAATAATCCGTTCAATGGTTCCTGAAAAATAAACTTCCATAAAATTCCTTTGCATGAGTAGGTGAGAGTTGGCTTTGGTTCTATTTTAATCAAACTGGGACTAAAGAATCATCTTCTCACGATAGAAGAAGAGGCTGAGATTGTCGATTCTCGGCCTCTTAGGTCTCTTAAAATGTTCCGATACGGGTGATTGGCCAGAAGCGGAATTTAGCTTCCCCTGTGATATCTTTTGCTTTAAAGGTACCTACGTGACGGCTGTCGCTCGAAACCAAGCGGTCATCTCCGAGGAGAAGGTATTCTCCTTCTGGGACAGTGAAGCTAAAGTTGGTGTTGTAGTTGACATCAACTGTGAAGGCTTGGGCTTTTTCAGCGATACTTCTAAAGAAAGTTCCTTTATTTCCTTCAAATCCCTTGCCTGAGTAGGTGCTTTGGAGTTTGTCATCCTTGAAGCGTTTGATATAGTCAGCTAGGTAAGGTTCATCTGTCTCTTTGTCATTGATGTAAAGTTTATCATTTTCGTAACGAATGGTATCACCAGGCATTCCGATGACACGTTTGACAATGTCCTTATTACCATCTTCCTCATGGGCAACCACGATATCAAAACGGTCAATAGGGAGGTGTTTGACGACAAAGAGGATTTCGCCATCCGCTAGGGTAGGATCCATGGAATGCCCTTCTACTCGAACATTGCTCCAAAAAAAGATACGACTTAAAGCTAGTAATGACAGAATTAGGAGGAACAATCCCCACTCTTTTAAGAAATTTTTAAATGAATTCATAACTTACCTTTCTAAGCGTTTTTTCGCTTTTTCAGTATTTTTAAAGTGCAGTTTGGCGCAGAAATTGAGTCCCTGCATTCCATAGGCCTGCAAAATCTGGCTAGCAACCTTATCAGAAGCCGTTCCAGCTCCACTTGGAAGTTGATAGCCCAGCTCTCGTCCCAGATTTTCAAGATTTTCTAGAAAGAGATCACGCGCAATGATAGAAGAAACTGCGACAGCCAAGTATTTACCCTCAGCCTTTTCTTCTAAGCTGATCGGATTGCTGAAACGATTGGCCTCTTGTGCCAAGTACTTGTCATAATTTTTAGCACTGGTAAAGGCATCAATCACAATTTTCTCAGGCTGAATGCCTTTTTGAAGAAGGAGATAGATAGCCTGGTTATGGAGGGCTACCTTAACCGAAACAGCGTTGTAGCGGTCTCCGATGACCTCGTTGTACTTGCTTGGTGAGAGAAGCAGTGCCTGGTGCTGGATTTTTTCTTTGAGGATAGGGGCAATCTGACGGATCTTTTGGTCGGTCAGTGTCTTGGAATCCCCCACACCTAGTTTTCGCAAGAAGTCATGCTGGTCAGGTGTGACAAAGGAAGCCACAACTGCAAGTCCACCAAAGTAGGAACCATTTCCAACCTCATCCGTCCCAATCAAAGGGAGATTTTGTCCGCTGGTTTGCCCTACAACTTGATAGCCAAAGAAACGAGCGTATTTCTCAGCTCCTTCACCCTGAAGCAAGACCTTTCCAGAAGTATAGATAGAAACGGTTGCTTGAGGCAGTTTCAAAAAATAGCGAATATAGGGGTTTTTACTGGGAGCCAGACTGGTTTGATAGTGTTCAAGAAAAGCCTGAATCTCCTTTTCGCTTGGTGTGAGTGTTATACTTGCCATAGTTTCTATTGTACCATAAAAGCAGATAAATTTGTAAAAACTGACAAAATTAGCGAATTTTGGTATAATATCGTGAGGTGAATTTTATGGCAAATCTAAATCGATTCAAATTTACATTCGGGAAAAAATCATTAACCTTGACAACCGAGCATGATAACCTTTTTATGGAGGAAATCGCCAAGGTTGCGACAGAAAAATACCAAGCAATTAAAGAACAAATGCCTAGTGCAGATGATGAAACGATTGCTCTTTTGTTGGCAGTCAACTGTTTGTCAACTCAACTCAGCCGTGAGATTGAATTTGACGATAAGGAGCAAGAATTAGAAGAACTCCGTCACAAGCTTGTGACTTGCAAGCAAGAACAGAGCAAGATTGAGGATTCCTTATGATTTCACTCTTTCTTATATTGGTCTTGGCTTGGGGATTTTATATCGGCTATCGGAGAGGCCTGCTCTTACAGGTTTATTACCTGATTTCAGCCATGGCATCAGCTTTTGTGGCTGGCCAGTTTTATAAGGGGCTAGGAGAGCAATTTCATTTGCTGGTCCCTTATGCAAATCCGCAGGAAGGTCAGGGAACTTTCTTTTTCCCATCGGATCAACTCTTTCAGTTGGATAAGGTCTTTTACGCAGGAATCGGCTACTTGCTTGTATTTGGGATAGTCTATAGCATCGGTCGTTTGCTTGGTCTCCTCTTACACTTGATTCCTAGTAAAAAATTGGGTGGCAAGTTGTTCCAAGTTTCAGCAGGTATCTTATCCATGTTGGTGACCTTATTTGTCTTGCAGATGGCTTTGACAATCTTGGCGACCATTCCCATGGCAGCTATACAAAATCCTCTTGAAAAGAGTATCGTCGCAAAACACATCATCCAGAGCATACCAGTAACCACTAGTTGGCTCAAACAAATCTGGGTGACAAATTTAATCGGATAAAAAGGGCAGGAATTTTCCTAGCCCTTTGTTTACAGATTGACTCGAATCTATCAGAATGTAAAAAGCTACCACACCTAGACATTCAAAGACAAGGAAATAAAGATGAACAAGAAAATATTAGAAACATTAGAGTTCAATAAGGTCAAGGCCTTGTTTGAACCTCATTTGTTGACCGAGCAGGGCTTGGAGCAATTGAGACAGCTGGCTCCGACTGCCAAAGCAGATAAAATCAAACAGGCTTTTGCTGAGATGAAGGAAATGCAGGCTCTCTTTGTTGAGCAACCGCATTTTACCATTCTCGCAACCAGGGAAATTTCAGGAGTTTGCAAGCGTTTGGAGATGGGGGCGGACCTCAATATCGAGGAGTTCCTACTCTTGAAGCGCGTGCTTCTTTCTAGCCGAGAACTGCAAAGTTTTTATGCCAATCTGGAAAATGTCAATTTGGAAGAACTAGCCCTCTGGTTTGAGAAATTACATGATTTTCCGCAATTACAAGGAAATCTTCAGGCCTTTAATGATGCAGGTTTCATTGAAAATTTTGCCAGTGAAGAATTGGCGCGAATTCGTCGAAAAATCCATGATAGCGAGAGTCAAGTTCGCGATGTTTTACAGGACCTGCTCAAGCAAAAGGCGCAGATGTTGACAGAAGGGATTATTGCCAGCAGAAATGGCCGTCAGGTTCTACCTGTCAAAAACACTTACCGTAATAAGATTGCAGGTGTTGTTCATGATATTTCTGCCAGCGGAAACACCGTCTATATCGAACCCCGTGAGGTGGTCAAACTGAGCGAAGAAATCGCTAGTCTGCGAGCAGATGAACGCTATGAAATGCTTCGCATTCTCCAAGAAATTTCTGAGCGTGTTCGCCCTCATGCGGCTGAGATTGCCAATGATGCTTGGATTATCGGCCATCTGGACTTGATTCGTGCCAAGGTCCGCTTTATCCAAGAAAGGCAAGCAGTCGTTCCTCAGCTATCAGAAAATCAAGAGATTCAACTGCTCCATGTCTGCCATCCTCTGGTCAAAAATGCCGTCGCAAATGATGTCCATTTTGGTCAAGATTTAACAGCCATTGTCATTACAGGTCCCAATACTGGTGGTAAGACCATCATGCTCAAAACCCTTGGCTTGACGCAGGTTATGGCTCAGTCTGGTTTGCCGATTTTAGCAGACAAGGGAAGTCGTGTTGGTATTTTTGAAGAAATCTTTGCCGATATTGGCGATGAGCAGTCTATTGAGCAGAGCTTGTCTACCTTCTCTAGCCACATGACCAATATTGTGGATATTCTTGGCAAGGTCAACCAACATTCACTATTGCTCTTGGATGAGTTGGGGGCTGGTACCGATCCTCAAGAGGGAGCCGCCCTTGCCATGGCTATTCTGGAGGACCTTCGCCTGCGTCAAGTCAAGACCATGGCGACCACCCACTATCCAGAACTTAAGGCCTACGGTATTGAAACAGCCTTTGTGCAAAATGCCAGCATGGAGTTTGATACTGCAACTCTTCGCCCGACCTATCGCTTTATGCAGGGTGTTCCTGGTCGAAGCAATGCCTTCGAAATCGCTAAACGTTTAGGACTATCTGAAGTTATCGTAGGAGATGCTAGCCAGCAGGTCAATCAGGACAATGATGTCAACCGGATTATTGAGCAACTGGAAGAGCAGACGCTTGAAAGTCGTAAACGCTTGGACAATATCCGTGAGGTGGAGCAAGAAAATCTCAAGATGAACCGTGCTCTCAAAAAACTTTACAACGAGCTCGATCGTGAAAAGGAAACTGAGCTTAACAAAGCGCGTGAACAGGCTGCTGAGATTGTGGACATGGCCCTAAGTGAAAGTGACCAGATTCTCAAAAATCTCCACAGCAAATCCCAACTCAAGCCCCACGAAATCATTGAAGCCAAGGCCAAGCTGAAAAAATTAGCTCCTGAAAAAGTAGATTTGTCTAAAAATAAGGTTCTTCAAAAGGCCAAGAAAAAACGAGCTCCAAAGGTGGGAGATGATATCGTGGTTCTCAGTTATGGCCAGCGAGGTACCTTGACCAGTCAACTCAAGGACGGCCGCTGGGAAGCCCAAGTCGGCTTGATTAAGATGACTTTAGAAGAGAAAGAATTTGACCTTGTTCAAGCTCAGCAAGAAAAGCAAGTCAAGAAAAAACAAGTCAATATCGTGAAACGAACTTCTGGTCGTGGTCCACAAGCTAGACTGGACCTTCGAGGCAAACGTTATGAAGAGGCCATGAATGAGCTAGATGCCTTTATCGACCAAGCCTTGCTTAACAATATGGCACAAGTTGATATCATCCATGGTATCGGAACAGGTGTCATCCGTGAAGGTGTCACCAAATACCTACAAAGAAACAAGCATGTCAAGAGTTTCGGCTATGCCCCACAAAATGCTGGAGGCAGTGGTGCGACTATTGTCACTTTTAAAGGATAGCAGTATTTTGGACTTTATACAGTAAAAACTGTTGAATTAAGTTTTACTGATAAAAACATTGACAAAAGACAACATTTTTTGTAAAATAAGAATCAATTAAATACCAACACCGAATGAAGTTTAATAGAAGTGGGGAATCGTTTGATTTTCCATGACTGTAAATGGACGGAACTCTGGAGAGACCGTAAAGGCACCGAAGGGGCAAGGCAGGCAACTGCTCAAACTCTCAGGTAAAAGGACAGAGCTAGGATAGACCGCTTTTTAGCATTTATCTAAGCATTCCAGAGTACATGTATCTTGCATGTGCTCTTTCTTTTGGGGTTGAAAAGATAGGAGAAGGAAATGTTAGAATTGCTTAAATCAATTGATGCTTTTGCTTGGGGCCCACCCCTCTTGATTCTCTTAGTCGGGACAGGGATTTACCTAACTGCCCGTCTAGGCCTCTTGCAGGTTTTGCGTCTGCCCAAGGCCTTCCAGCTTATTTTTACTAAGGACAAGGGGCATGGCGATGTATCCAGCTTTGCGGCCTTGTGTACAGCCCTAGCAGCGACAGTTGGTACGGGAAATATTATCGGGGTGGCGACAGCTATCAAGGTCGGTGGACCAGGATCTCTCTTTTGGATGTGGATGGCGGCTTTCTTTGGGATGGCTACCAAGTATGCGGAAGGACTACTAGCTATCAAATACCGTACCAAGGACGACCATGGTGCAGTGGCGGGAGGTCCCATGCACTATATCCTTCTAGGGATGGGAGAAAAGTGGCGACCACTTGCCATCTTTTTTGCTATCGCAGGTGTCTTAGTAGCTTTGTTGGGAATCGGAACCTTTACCCAAGTCAACTCGATTACAGAATCTATCCAAAATACAACGACTATTTCGCCAGCTATCACGGCTCTTGTTTTGTCTGTCTTAGTAGCGATTGCAGTCTTTGGCGGACTCAAGTCTATTTCAAAGGTTTCAACTACTGTTGTTCCTTTTATGGCCATCATCTATATTTTAGGGACACTTACAGTTATTTTCTTCAATATTGGCAAACTCCCTGCCACAATCGCTTTAATATTGACATCCGCTTTTAGTCCTGTTGCTGCGGTGGGTGGTTTTGCTGGCGCTAGCATTCGAATGGCTATTCAAAATGGTGTGGCGCGAGGTGTTTTCTCGAACGAATCTGGTCTGGGTTCGGCTCCCATTGCAGCAGCTGCGGCTAAGACAAATGAACCAGTAGAGCAAGGATTGATTTCCATGACAGGAACCTTTATTGATACCCTCATTATCTGTACCTTGACTGGTTTGACCATCTTGGTGACTGGTGTTTGGAGCGGCGACTTAAATGGGGTTGCCTTGACTCAGTCAGCCTTCTCAACAGTCTTTTCACACTTTGGACCTGCCCTTTTGACCATCTTCCTTGTTCTCTTTGCCTTCACGACAATTTTAGGTTGGAACTATTATGGAGAGCGCTGTTTCGAGTTTCTCTTCGGTGTTCGCTTTATCTGGCTCTACCGTGTGGTCTTTGTGCTCATGGTCTTGCTGGGAGGATTTATCGAGTTGGATATGGTTTGGATTATCGCAGATATCGTCAACGCCTTGATGGCTTTGCCAAACTTGATTGCTCTCTTGGTTTTATCACCAGTTGTTATTGCTGAGACTAAAAAGTATTTTAATAAATAATGAAATCACACATCGCGTGTGATTTTTTGATTTCATAAAAAATTTCTATCGGTGCAATTTAAAATATATATTATGCAAGGTATAGAATCTGTGATAGACTAGGTTTCAACAAAATGAAAAGAGGTTTTATAATGACAACATTTACAATTCATACAGTAGAATCAGCACCAGCAGAAGTGAAAGAAGTTCTTGAAACAGTAGAAAAAGATAACAATGGCTATATTCCCAACCTAATCGGTCTCTTGGCTAATGCACCTACTGCCTTAGAAGCCTACAGAACTGTCGGAGCTATCAACCGCCGCAATAGCCTGACACCTGTTGAGCGCGAAGTGGTGCAAATCACGGCAGCCGTAACTAATGGTTGTGCCTTCTGTGTCGCAGGTCACACAGCCTTTTCAATCAAACAAATCCAGATGAATGATGACCTGCTTCAAGCCCTTCGCAATCGTACTCCAATTGAAACAGATCCTAAATTGGACACCCTAGCTAAGTTTACCTTGGCAGTTATCAATACCAAGGGTCGTGTAGGAGATGAAGCCTTGGCTGAGTTTCTAGAAGCTGGCTATACCCACCAAAATGCCTTGGATGTAGTCCTTGGTGTCAGCCTAGCAAGTCTCTGTAACTATGCCAACAACCTAGCCAATACACCTATTAACCCAGAATTGCAACCTTATGCATAATTCATATCTGAGCAAAAAATGAAGTCTGAAATCAACGGACTTCGTTTTTTTAAGCTCTCATTTAAGCGCTTTTATGCTATACTGAAATTAACATGATTATTGGAGGTTAGGATGAAAAAACTCCCCTTGGTATTTTCTGGTTGTTTGCTAGGTTTGGCAGGAGCTGGAAATCTTATGTTAGATACGTTGCCGATTCTGTCTCATCTGTTGAGTCTGACAGGTTTGGTTTTATGGATTTACTTTCTGATTTTGCATCTGTTTAATTGGAAGGAAACCAAGCAAGAATTGACCAAGCCTCCTCTTTTGTCAGGAATGGCGACCTTTCCCATGGCTGGGATGATTTTATCGACTTATGTCTTTCGAGTCTTCCCTCATTTCCCTTTGGTAGCGCAAGGACTTTGGTGGTTTTCATTTCTCTTGGATTTGTTCTTGATTGCTGGTTTCACCATTAAATTTGCCTATCCGGGGCGGAGGGTTCATGCGACTCCTAGCTGGACGGTTCTCTATGTGGGGATAGCAGTAGCAGCCTTGACCTATCCTCTTGTAGGTATCATCGAAATTGCCTATGCGACCTTGAGTTTTGGTTTTCTCCTAACCTTCTATCTCTATCCCCTTATTTATAGCGATTTAAAGAAACATCCGCTCCCACTAGCCTTGCTTGGGCAAGAAGGAATCTACTGTGCTCCTTTCTCTCTACTCTTGGCTTCTCTGGTTCGGGTTGGAGGAGCCAGCCTACAAACCTGGGTCTTGATTGTCATGATCTTGCTTTCTCAATCCTTCTTTTTCTTTGTTTTGACTCGCCTGCCCAATATTTTAAAACAAGGCTTTCAACCAGCCTTTTCAGCCCTCACCTTCCCGACCATTATCACAGCTACTTCGCTCAAGATGGCTCAGGGAATCTTGAAACTTCCATTTTTGGATTATTTGGTACTGGCTGAAACTATTATATGCCTCACTATTTTATTCTTTGTATTAGGTGCTTATCTAACTTGGTTACGAAAAAAGGTCTAGCTAGAAATAGCTAGGCCTTATTTTTATGGTTTGATAACTTCAGCGCCACCCATGTATGGACGAAGAACTTCTGGGATGGTCACAGAACCATCTGCATTTTGGTAGTTTTCAAGAATAGCAGCCACTGTACGTCCAACTGCAAGTCCAGAACCGTTCAAGGTATGGAGCAATTTCACCTTGCCATCTGCTTCATCACGGTAACGGATTTGGGCACGACGGGCTTGGAAATCTTCTGTGTTTGAACAGCTTGAAATTTCACGGTAGGTATTTTGTGCTGGAATCCAAACTTCCAAGTCATAAGTTTTAGCAGCTGAGAAGCCCATATCTCCAGTAGAGAGAGCAACGACACGGTATGGAAGGTTAAGTTTTTGAAGGATATTTTCAGCGTTGGCTGTCATTTTTTCCAATTCTTCGTAAGATTCTTCTGGCTTGGCAAATTTGACCATTTCAACCTTGTGGAATTGGTGCAAACGAATCAAGCCACGAGTATCACGACCAGCTGAACCAGCCTCAGAACGGAATGAAGGACTCATAGCAGTGAAGTAGATTGGCAGGTCTTTACCGTCAAGGATTTCATCACGGTAGTAGTTTGTTAGAGGAACCTCAGCTGTAGGAATAAGGACATAATTGCTGTCGCTGAGTTCAAAAGTATCTTCCTTGAATTTTGGATATTGACCAGTCCCAAACATAGAGTCGTGGTTAACTATGTAAGGCGTGATGACTTCAGTGTAGCCTTCTTTTCCGTGTTCATCTAGCATAAAGTTGTAGATAGCACGTTCTAGGCGAGCTCCAAGGCCTTTATAGAAGAGGAAGCGAGCACCTGTTACCTTACCACCGCGTTCCCAGTCAAGAATACCAAGGTCTTCACCAAGGTCCCAGTGAGTTTTTGGCTCGAAGTCGAACTCGCGTGGAGTACCCCAACGGCGAACTTCCACATTGTCATCTTCGTCAGCCCCAACAGGAACGCTATCAGCTGGAATATTTGGAAGAGTAGTGGTAAATTCTGTCAATTTAGCATCGATTTCTGCCAATTCAGCATCCAAGGCTTTAACCTTAGCAGATAGATTTTGCATGGCAGCAATCTTGTCATCTGCATTTTCCTTGTTGCGCTTAGCTTGGGCAATCTCAGCAGAAACTGTGTTACGTTCTGCTTTGAGAGTTTCAACCTTGACTAAGATGTCACGACGTTTAGCATCGATTTCTTTCATCTCATTCAAGACAGCAGCATCTACACCACGTGTAGCCAATTTTTCTGCGACAGCATCAAAGTCTGTACGAATACGTTTGATATCTAACATAAGAACTCCTTTGTGAAAAAAGCACACCTGACAAAGCGTTGGAGTGGCAGGGCCACGGTTCCATCCAACTTCACAGGTGTGCACTTGATTGTGTATGTAATTGTTACTAACGGTAGAATTTCACCTATCCCTCCTATCTGCTCGCAGCACCCGCAGACTTTCTGAAAGAAGAAGATAACCTACTTATCCGTTGCTATGATTATACTAAAGTTTCTACTTTTTTGCAAATAGATTTTTAAATTTTTGACTAATGGTTTGAATCAGGGTCGGAAGTTTGACGACCTTGTCATTGCCCAGTTTTTCGCGAGCAATTTTAAGAATGGCACCTGAGTCTTTTGAAGCAAAGAGGAATTTTCCTCTGTCTGTAAAGACTTCGAAGTGGCGACTGATTTTTCGCCCAGTGACATTGGCCCCAATCTGGTTGATATGGCTCCAAGGAATCTGGATAAATTGTTCGACATTGACATCTGGGTAAAATTCCAGAGCCTGATCTCCGACAAGAAATTTCCCAACTTTCCCAGCTATAGAGAGGTAGGAGGTACCTGTTGTATTGAGAAGCACTGTTTTGTTAAGAGATTGGGCCATGGTTAGTCTTCCTTACTTTCACCGAAAAAGGCATTGTAGAGGGCTTTGATTGCTGCTTTCTCTTGGTCTTTATTGACAACGAACATAATAGAAACTTCACTAGAACCTTGCGACATCATCTGGATGTTGATCTTGTTTTCAGATAGAGCGCGTGTCGCAGTAGCAGTTACTCCGATATGGCTCTTCATCTTTTCACCAACAATCATAATGATAGAAAGGTCGTGTTCGATTTCTGCATGGTCTACTTCAGCCTTTTGAACCAACTGACGAAGGATTTCTTCTTCCTTGATAGGAGTTAGTTCGCGAGAACGGAGGATGATTGAAAGATCGTCGATGCCTGTTGGCATATGTTCCCAACCGATGTTAAGATCTTCAAGGATTTGAAGAACCTTGCGTCCAAATCCCACCTCACGGTTCATGAGGTATTTCGACATATTAATGCTGACAAAGCCTGAGTCACCAGCAATTCCCACAACTGGAAATTCATCACTACTGTGTTTTAGAACGATACGAGTACCTGGATGGTCAGGATTGTTGGTATTCTTGATAACCAGAGGAATTTTTCCACGGTAGGCAGGAAGAAGCGCTTCGTCATGAAGAACTGAGAATCCTGCATAGGCCAACTCACGCATTTCACGGTAGGTTAACTCAGGAATCGAGTGTGGTTGGTGGATAATACCAGGGTGGGCTGCAAAGATACCATCAACATCCGTAAAGTTTTCGTAGAGGTCTGCCTTAACACCGGCAGCAATGATTGAACCTGTAATGTCTGATCCTCCACGTGAGAAGGTACAGATTTGATTTTCCTTGGTAACTCCAAAGAAACCAGGAATGACAAGGACTTCATTTGCATTTGTCAATTCTTCGATCTTATCATAACTTGATGGAATGATGCGAGCATGGCCAGGTTCACTTGTGACCACAATACCAGCTTCTCGAGGGTGCACATAGCGTGCATCAATCCCATTTTGGTTAAAATAGGCAGCAATCAATTTAGCATTGTTATTTTCACCGGCTGCTAGAAAAGTGTCGTAGAGAAATTCATTTTCATCAATAGGAAGAGTGGCTAAGGCGCGAATGCTTTTGGAAATTTTTTCTAGCACAGCTGGTTTAAGACCTAGTTCACTAACCATCGCAGCATAGCGGTCGATAATCCAGTTTTGGCTCTTGCTAATATCGTTACCAGCAACATAGTCGCGGTAGTATTTAATCAAGGCATCCGTAACCTTAGTATCTTCAGCATTGCGTTTACCAGGCGCAGAAACGACTACAAAACGACGCTCTGAATCGCTTTTTACGATGTTTAAAACTTTTTCTAATTGACTAGCAGAGGCAAGAGAGCTACCTCCAAATTTAACAACTTTCATAAGAACTCCTAAAGTAAGTATTTTATACGATTATAGCAGAAAGAAAGCCTTTTTTCAATGAAGAAAGTAAGATGCTTTCTAGGATAAAGCGATCCTTGCCAATCGGCTGAGACACTTTTAGTCGATTTTTCCTTGCTTTCGAGTTTTAAAAAAGATATACTTTGAAAATAAAATAATTTAATACTCAATGAAAATCAAAGAGCAAACTAGGAAGCTAGCCGTAGACAGTACTTGAGTACGGCAAGGCGAAGCTGACGTGGTTTGAATTTGATTTTCGAAGAGTATAAACTGCTTATAAAATAAAAAGGAGTCCCGATGGAACACATTATTTATCAGCTTGAAGAGGATTTGGCAATCCTTACCTTGAATCGTCCTGAGGTCGCGAATGGTTTTCATATTCCTATGTGTGAGGAGATTTTAGAAGCTCTGACTTTGGCAGAAGAGGATCCGGCTGTGCATTTTGTCTTAATCAACGCGAATGGCAAAGTCTTTTCAGTTGGGGGAGATTTAGTAGAGATGAAGCGGGCGGTGGATGAGGATGATATTCCATCATTGACAAAAATCGCAGAATTGGTCAATACTATTTCTTATAAAATCAAGCAAATTGCTAAACCTGTCTTGATGGAGGTTGATGGGGCTGTTGCAGGTGCCGCAGCAAATATGGCTGTTGCTGCAGATTTCTGTCTGGCAACGGATAAGGCTAAATTTATCCAAGCCTTTGTTGGAGTTGGCTTGGCTCCGGATGCAGGAGGAATTCATCTCTTGAGTCGAAGTATTGGTGTGACGCGTGCTGCTCAATTAGCCATGACAGGTGAGGCTTTGTCCGCAGAAAAAGCTCTGGAGTGGGGTCTTGTTTATCGGGTCTCTGAAGCTGATAAACTTGAAAAGACGAGAGAACAGCTTCTTAAAAAATTGAGACGCGGGTCAGCTAATTCCTATGCTGCCATCAAGAAGTTGGTTTGGGAGAGTCAATTTAAAGACTGGCAAGATTATGCTGCTTTAGAACTGAACCTACAGGAATCACTAGCGAAAACAGAGGATTTCAAAGAAGGAGTTCGGGCTCATTCGGAAAGAAGACGACCTAAATTTACAGGAAAATAAAAAAATACTTGCACCATTCTTTGAACTTTGATATAATTCTTTTGTCAAATGTTTTGATTCTAAAAGTTTTTTTGAAAAGGAGGGAAGGAAAGATTGGACTACCAACGAATTAATGAATACTTAACGTCTATATTTAACAATGTCCTCGTTATTGAGGAAGTTAGCTTGAGGGGTAGTCGTTTCAAGGATATCTCCATCAAAGAAATGCATACGATTGATGTGATTGGAAAAGTTCCAGATGTGACACCAAGTCAAGTGTCAAAAGAGTTGATGGTGACTCTTGGGACAGTTACGACTAGTTTGAATAATCTCGAACGTAAGGGTTACATTGAACGCATTCGTTCAGAACATGATCGACGTGTGGTACATCTGCATTTGACAAAGAAAGGTCGCTTGGTTCATAGGCTACATAAACGCTTCCACAAGGCCATGGTTGAAAAAATCATTGATGGTATGAGTAAGCAAGAAATTGAGGTTATGAGCAAAGGTTTGACTAATCTTTATCAATTTTTGGAGGATTTGAGATAATGGCTTTTGCAAAAATAAGCCAGGTTGCTCATTATGTGCCAGAGCAAGTGGTTACAAATCATGATTTGGCTCAGATTATGGATACCAATGATGAGTGGATTTCAAGTCGGACGGGAATACGACAAAGGCATATTTCAAGAACAGAATCTACTAGTGATTTGGCTACAGAGGTTGCTCAGAAACTGATGGCAAAAGCTGAAATCACAGGAGAAGAGCTGGATTTTATCATTCTAGCTACTATTACTCCAGATTCTATGATGCCCTCTACAGCTGCTCGTGTCCAAGCCAATATTGGTGCTAATAAGGCCTTTGCTTTTGACCTAACAGCAGCTTGCAGTGGATTTGTATTTGCCTTATCAACTGCTGAAAAGTTTATCGCTTCTGGTCGCTTTCAAAAAGGCTTAGTGATTGGTAGTGAAACCCTCTCTAAGGCAGTTGATTGGTCAGATCGATCAACAGCTGTGTTGTTTGGAGATGGTGCTGGTGGAGTCTTGCTAGAAACTAGCGAGCAAGAGCATTTCTTAGCTGAGAGTCTCAATAGCGATGGAAGTCGCAGTGAGTGTCTGACCTATGGACATTCAGGCTTGCATTCTCCATTTTCAGATCAAGAAAATGCAGATTCATTTTTGAAGATGGATGGACGCGCAGTCTTTGATTTTGCCATTAGAGATGTAGCCAAGTCTATCAAACAGACTATTGATGAGTCTCCTATAGAGGCGACAGACTTGGATTATTTACTACTTCATCAGGCTAATGACCGTATCTTGGATAAGATGGCTAGAAAAATCGGTGTCGACCGAGCTAAACTTCCAGCAAATATGATGGAGTATGGAAATACCAGTGCAGCCAGTATCCCGATTTTACTTTCAGAGTGTGTAGAACAAGGCCTCATCCGTTTAGACGGTAGCCAGACTGTTCTTCTATCAGGCTTTGGTGGAGGCTTGACCTGGGGCACGCTCATTCTTACAATTTAGGTAATCATGTGGTGAACACATTGTTATAAAAAAACTATTTATTTTAAAGGAGTCCTATCATGGCAGTATTTGAAAAAGTACAAGAAATTATCGTTGAAGAACTTGGAAAAGACGCATCAGAAGTAACACTTGAATCAACTTTTGATGATTTAGACGCAGATTCATTGGACTTGTTCCAAGTAATCTCAGAAATCGAAGATGCTTTTGATATCCAAATCGAAGCAGAAGATGACTTGAAAACAGTTGGTGACTTGGTTGCCTACGTTGAAGAGCAAACAAAATAAGCAGAATACAAATAGAAGGAGTAGGGAAACCCGCTCCCTCTTGTTTAGGCAATAGTTTGATTGTCAAATTATGACGGTATCGAACTATTACGTAAGCAAGAAACGATGGAGGCACTATGAAAACACGTATTACAGAATTATTGAACATTGATTATCCTATTTTCCAAGGAGGAATGGCCTGGGTTGCTGATGGTGATTTGGCAGGAGCTGTTTCCAAGGCTGGAGGACTAGGGATTATCGGTGGGGGGAATGCTCCTAAAGAAGTTGTCAAGGCAAATATTGATAAAATCAAATCATTGACTGATAAACCCTTTGGTGTCAACATCATGCTCTTGTCTCCCTTTGTGGAAGATATTGTAGACCTCGTTATCGAGGAAGAGGTTAAGGTAGTTACAACAGGCGCAGGAAATCCAAGCAAATACATGGAACGCTTCCATGAAGCTGGTATTACGGTTATTCCTGTTGTACCGAGTGTTGCCCTAGCTAAACGCATGGAAAAAATCGGTGCGGACGCTGTTATTGCAGAAGGAATGGAAGCTGGGGGGCATATCGGTAAATTAACAACCATGACCTTGGTGCGCCAGGTTGCTGCTGCTGTATCTATTCCTGTTATTGCTGCAGGAGGGATTGCGGATGGTGAAGGTGCTGCGGCTGGCTTTATGCTAGGTGCAGAAGCTGTTCAGGTTGGAACTCGCTTTGTCGTTGCAAAAGAGTCTAATGCCCATCCAAATTATAAGGCGAAAATTTTAAAAGCTAGAGATATTGATACTACGATTTCAGCTCAACACTTTGGACATGCTGTTCGTGCGATTAAAAATCAGTTGACTCGTGATTTTGAACAAGCTGAAAAAGATGCTTTTAAACAAGAAAATCCAGATTTGGAAATTTTTGAACAAATGGGAGCAGGTGCACTAGCCAAAGCGGTTGTTCACGGAGATGTGGATGGAGGCTCTGTCATGGCAGGTCAAATTGCAGGGCTTGTTTCCAAAGAAGAAACCGTTGAAGAAATCCTAAAAGATTTGTATTACGGAGCAGCTAAGAAAATTCAAGAAGAAGCCTCTCGTTGGGCAGGAGTTGTAAGAAATGACTAAAACAGCCTTTTTATTTGCTGGTCAAGGTGCCCAGTATCTAGGTATGGGACGGGATCTCTATGATCACTACCCTATTGTCAAAGAAACGATTGATCAAGCAAGTCAGGTACTCGGTTATGATTTGCGTCATCTTATTGATAGGGAAGAAGAAAAACTCAATCAGACCCGCTATACGCAACCAGCTATTTTAGCAACTTCAGTTGCTATCTACCGTTTATTGCAAGAAAAGGGCTATCAGCCTGATATGGTTGCTGGTTTGTCCCTTGGAGAATATTCTGCCTTGGTGGCCAGTGGTGCCTTAGATTTTGAAGATGCGGTAGCCTTGGTAGCTAAGCGTGGAGCCTATATGGAAGAAGCGGCCCCTGCTGGTTCTGGCAAGATGGTAGCAGTTCTCAATACGCCAGTAGAGGTTATTGAAGAAGTCTGTCGAAAAGCTTCTGAACTTGGAGTAGTTACCCCAGCCAACTATAATACACCTGCACAAATTGTGATTGGTGGAGAAGTGACTGCAGTTGACCGAGCTGTTGAACTCTTGCAGGAAGCAGGAGCTAAACGCTTGATTCCTCTCAAGGTTTCAGGACCTTTTCATACCGCTCTCCTTGAGCCTGCTAGCCAGAAACTAGCTGAAACTCTAGCTCAGGTAAGTTTTTCAGATTTTACTTGTCCCCTAGTCGGCAATACAGAAGCTACGGTCATGAAAAAAGAAGACATTGCTCAACTTTTGACGCGTCAGATCAAGGAACCAGTTCGTTTCTATGAAAGTATTGCGGTTATGCAAGAAGCAGGCGTAACCAACTTTATCGAGATTGGCCCGGGGAAAGTCTTGTCAGGCTTTGTCAAAAAAATTGATAAGACCGCTAAACTAGCCAATGTTGAAGATCAGGCTAGTTTGGAAACTTTGCTAGAAAACAAGTAATCCCTTCTCCCATAAATACAAGAGGAAACAGGAGAAAAGAATGCAACTAAAAAATAAAAATATCTTTATTACAGGTTCGAGTCGTGGAATTGGTCTTGCCATCGCCCACAAGTTTGCTCAAGCAGGAGCCAATATTGTTTTAAACAGTCGTGGGGCAATCTCAGAAGAATTGCTCGCTGAGTTTTCAAACTATGGTGTCAAGGTGGTTCCTATATCAGGAGACGTGTCAGATTTTGCAGACGCTAAGCGTATGGTTGATCAAGCTATTGCAGAGCTGGGTTCAGTAGATGTTTTGGTCAATAATGCAGGGATTACCCAAGATACCCTTATGCTCAAGATGACAGAGGCGGATTTTGAAAAAGTGCTCAAGGTTAACTTGACTGGTGCCTTTAACATGACACAATCAGTCTTGAAACCGATGATGAAAGCCAGAGAAGGTGCTATCATTAATATGTCTAGTGTTGTTGGTTTGATGGGAAATATCGGTCAAGCTAACTATGCAGCTTCTAAGGCTGGTTTGATTGGTTTTACCAAGTCTGTGGCTCGTGAAGTGGCCAATCGCAATATCAGGGTTAACGCTATTGCACCTGGAATGATTGAGTCCGATATGACAGCTGTTCTATCAGACAAGGTAAAAGATGCTATGCTGGCTCAAATTCCTATGAAAGAATTTGGACAAGCGGAGCAGGTTGCAGATTTGACAGTATTTTTAGCAGGCCAAGATTATCTAACTGGTCAAGTGGTTGCCATTGATGGTGGCTTAAGTATGTAGCAGAAGCTAGAGGTGAAAAAGATGAAACTAAATCGCGTAGTAGTAACAGGTTATGGAGTAACATCTCCAATCGGAAATACACCAGAAGAATTTTGGAATAGTTTGACAACTGGAAAAATCGGAATTGGTCAAATTACGAAATTTGATCATAGCGACTTTGATGTTCATAATGCAGCAGAAATCCAAGATTTTCCTTTTGATAAATACTTTGTAAAGAAAGATACCAATCGTTTTGATAACTATTCTTTATATGCCTTGTATGCGGCTCAAGAAGCTGTCAATCATGCCAATTTAGATGTAGAGGCTCTTGATAAAGATCGTTTTGGTGTTATTGTGGCCTCTGGTATTGGTGGAATCAAGGAAATTGAAGATCAAGTGCTTCGCCTAAATGACAAAGGACCAAAACGTTTGAAACCATTGACCCTTCCAAAAGCCTTGCCAAATATGGCTTCAGGAAATGTTGCTATGCGTTTTGGAGCAAACGGTGTTTGTAAATCTATCAATACTGCCTGCGCTTCATCAAATGACGCGATTGGGGATGCCTTCCGCTCAATTAAGTTTGGTTTCCAAGATGTTATGTTGGTAGGTGGTTCAGAAGCTTCTATTACACCTTTTGCTATTGCTGGTTTCCAAGCCCTAACTGCTCTCTCAACTACAGAGGACCCAACTCGTGCTTCCATTCCATTTGATAAGGACCGTAATGGTTTTGTCATGGGTGAAGGTTCTGGGATGTTAGTTCTTGAAAGCCTTGAACACGCTGAAAAACGTGGGGCTACTATCCTTGCTGAAGTGGTTGGTTACGGAAATACTTGTGATGCCTACCATATGACTTCTCCTCATCCAGAAGGTCAAGGAGCTATCAAAGCCATCAAACTAGCCTTGGAGGAAGCTGAGATTTCTCCAGAGCAAGTAGCCTATGTCAATGCTCACGGAACGTCAACTCCTGCTAATGAAAAAGGAGAAAGTGGTGCCATCGTAGCTGTTCTTGGTAAGGAAGTGCCTGTATCATCAACCAAATCATTCACAGGACATTTGCTGGGTGCTGCAGGTGCAGTAGAAGCTATCGTAACAATCGAGGCTATGCGTCATAACTTTGTACCAATGACAGCTGGAACAAGTGAAGTATCAGATTATATCGAAGCCAATGTCGTTTATGGACAAGGCTTGGAGCAAGAAATTCCATACGCTATTTCAAATACTTTTGGTTTTGGTGGCCACAATGCAGTTCTTGCTTTCAAACGTTGGGAGAATAAATAACTATGAATTTAAACGATATTAAAGACTTGATGGCTCAATTTGACCAATCAAGTTTGAGAGAATTTTCTTATAGAAATGGGACGGATGAGTTACAGTTTAGCAAGAATGAAGCTAGACTTGTGCCTGAAGTTGCACCTCAGGTCGCTCCTGCGCCTGCTGTAGCAACACCAAGTCCAGTAGCTTCAACATCTGCTCCAGTAGAAACTGTAGTGGAAGAAGTTCCTGCTTCAGTTGAAGCAAGTGTAGCTGCTGAGGGAGATGTTGTAGAGAGCCCACTTGTTGGGGTGGCTTACTTGGCTGCTGGACCTGATAAACCTGCCTTCGTTTCAGTTGGTGATAGTGTCAAAAAAGGTCAAACATTGGTGATCATCGAAGCTATGAAAGTCATGAATGAAATCCCAGCTCCTAAGGATGGTGTGGTAACGGAAATTCTCGTTTCTAACGAAGAAATGGTTGAGTTTGGTAAAGGATTGGTACGTATCAAATGATCGATATTCAAGGAATCAAAGAAGCCCTTCCCCACCGTTATCCTATGCTCCTAGTAGACCGTGTATTGGAAGTGAGCGAGGACACCATTGTTGCCATCAAAAATGTGACTATCAATGAGCCCTTCTTTAACGGCCATTTTCCTCAATATCCAGTTATGCCAGGTGTTCTAATCATGGAAGCCTTGGCGCAAACTGCTGGTGTTTTGGAGTTGTCTAAGCCTGAAAATAAGGGTAAACTAGTCTTTTACGCTGGTATGGACAAGGTTAAGTTCAAGAAGCAAGTTGTACCAGGCGACCAATTGGTTATGACAGCGACTTTTGTCAAACGTCGTGGCACGATTGCTGTAGTTGAAGCAAAGGCTGAAGTGGATGGCAAGCTTGCGGCCAGTGGTACTCTTACCTTTGCAATAGGGAACTAAGGAGGTTCTCCATGTTTCGAAAAATTTTAATTGCCAATCGTGGTGAAATTGCGGTTCGCATTATCCGTGCGGCACGTGAATTGGGGATTGCGACGGTAGCGGTCTATTCAACTGCCGATAAGGAAGCCCTTCATACGCTTTTGGCAGATGAGGCGGTTTGTATCGGTCCTGGTAAGGCTACAGAGTCTTATCTTAATATCAATGCTGTTCTATCAGCTGCAGTCTTGACTGAGGCAGAAGCCATTCACCCTGGTTTTGGATTTCTCAGTGAAAATTCCAAATTTGCAACCATGTGTGAAGAAGTTGGTATCAAGTTTATCGGTCCATCTGGTCATGTCATGGATATGATGGGGGATAAAATCAATGCGCGTGCTCAGATGATCAAAGCAGGCGTGCCTGTCATTCCAGGTTCGGATGGAGAAGTGCATAACTCTGAAGAAGCTTTGATTGTTGCTGAAAAAATTGGCTATCCTGTTATGCTCAAGGCTTCAGCAGGTGGAGGTGGTAAAGGGATTCGTAAGGTTGAAAAACCAGAAGATCTTGTTTCAGCCTTTGAAACAGCATCTAGTGAAGCCAAGGCCAATTATGGCAATGGTGCCATGTACATTGAACGGGTTATCTATCCAGCTCGTCACATCGAGGTTCAAATCCTAGGAGATGAACACGGACATGTGATTCACTTGGGGGAACGGGATTGTTCTCTTCAACGGAATAACCAAAAGGTTTTAGAAGAAAGTCCTTCGATTGCAATTGGCAAAACGCTACGCAATGAAATTGGTTCTGCTGCTGTTCGAGCTGCAGAGTCTGTTGGCTATGAGAATGCAGGGACCATTGAGTTTCTGCTTGATGAAGCAAGTGGCAATTTCTATTTCATGGAAATGAATACACGTGTTCAGGTAGAGCATCCAGTAACAGAGTTTGTTTCAGGTGTGGATATCGTTAAGGAACAGATTCGCATTGCGGCAGGTCAGCCTTTATCTGTTAAGCAAGAAGATATTGTTCTAAGAGGGCATGCTATCGAGTGTCGTATCAATGCAGAAAATCCAGCCTTTAACTTTGCTCCAAGTCCAGGTAAGATTACTAATCTCTATCTGCCAAGTGGTGGAGTTGGCTTGCGCGTGGATTCAGCAGTTTATCCAGGCTATACCATTCCACCTTATTATGATAGTATGATTGCTAAAATCATCGTTCACGGTGAAAATCGTTTTGATGCCTTGATGAAAATGCAACGTGCCCTCTATGAATTAGAGATTGAAGGGGTGCAGACCAATGCAGATTTCCAGCTTGACCTCATTTCAGATCGCAATGTCATTGCTGGAGATTACGATACTTCCTTCTTGATGGAAACCTTCTTACCCAAATATCAAGAAAAAGAATAAAATGACTTCAAGAGTTTAAACCGAAAAGGGGAATCAATGGCTCTATTTAGTAAAAAAGATAAGTATATTCGAATCAATCCCAATCGTTCGGTTAGGGAAAAACCTCAAGCCAAGCCAGAGGTTCCAGATGAATTATTCTCCCAGTGTCCAGGCTGTAAGCATACCATTTATCAGAAGGATCTGGGAAGTGAGCGTATCTGCCCATATTGTAGCTATACCTTTCGTATTTCTGCCCAAGAACGCTTGGCTTTGACGATTGATATGGGAACCTTCAAGGAATTGTTTACAGGGATTGAGAGCAAGGATCCCTTGCATTTCCCTGGTTATCAAAAGAAACTAGCAACTATGCGTGAAAAAACAGGTCTGGATGAAGCCGTTGTGACAGGAACAGCTCTTATAAAAGGCCAGACTGTGGCTCTTGGGATTATGGATTCCAACTTTATCATGGCTTCTATGGGTACGGTTGTAGGTGAAAAAATCACTCGCTTGTTTGAGTATGCGACTGTTGAACAGTTGCCAGTTGTTCTCTTCACAGCCTCTGGTGGAGCCCGTATGCAGGAAGGAATAATGAGTCTCATGCAGATGGCCAAGATTTCTGCAGCAGTTAAACGGCATTCAAATGCTGGTCTCTTTTATCTGACCATTTTGACAGATCCAACGACAGGTGGTGTAACAGCTTCCTTCGCTATGGAAGGCGATATCATTCTAGCTGAACCACAAAGTTTGGTTGGTTTTGCTGGGCGTCGTGTGATTGAAAACACGGTTCGTGAAAGCTTACCTGAGGATTTCCAGAAGGCAGAATTCCTATTGGAACATGGCTTTGTGGATGCTATTGTCAAAAGAAGAGACTTACCAGATACGATTGCTAGCCTAGTCAGATTGCATGGAGGGTGTCCTAGATGAATATTGCAAAAATAGTCAGAGAAGCGCGTGAGCAGAGTCGCTTGACAACCTTGGACTTTGCGACAGGCATTTTTGATGACTTTATCCAATTACACGGTGACCGTTCTTTTCGAGATGATGGTGCAGTTGTTGGTGGTATCGGATGGCTTGGAGACCAAGCTGTAACAGTGGTTGGTATCCAAAAAGGCAAGAGTTTACAAGATAACCTCAAACGGAATTTTGGACAACCGCATCCAGAAGGCTACCGCAAGGCCCTACGTTTGATGAAACAGGCTGAAAAGTTTGGTCGTCCAGTTGTGACCTTTATCAATACTGCAGGTGCCTATCCTGGTGTGGGAGCGGAAGAACGTGGACAGGGAGAAGCTATTGCTCGCAATCTCATGGAAATGAGTGACCTGAAAGTTCCGATTATCGCCATCATTATAGGTGAAGGTGGTTCAGGTGGAGCTCTGGCTCTAGCCGTTGCGGACCGTGTCTGGATGCTGGAAAATTCTATCTATGCCATTCTCAGCCCAGAAGGCTTTGCTTCCATTCTATGGAAGGATGGCAGTCGTGCCATGGAAGCAGCAGAACTGATGAAAATCACTTCACACGAACTGTTAGAAATGGACGTGGTGGACAAGGTGATTTCTGAAGCAGGACTTTCTAGTAAAGAACTGATTAAGAATGTTAAAAAAGAACTTCAAGCTGAGCTAGCTAGACTTTCACAAAAATCGTTAGAAGAGTTGTTGGAAGAGCGTTATCAACGATTTAGAAAATACTAAAAATGACTAAATGAGACCAGAAAAGTCTCATTTTTTTAGAAAAATGCACTTTAGGCCGAAAAATTGACAGTTGAGGAGAAGACTAATAAAATAGACAAAAATGATCTATACTGTAGATGTAACCTTACAAAAATTTATTTTAAGGAGGTACTTGCAATGACAGGTACAGAAGCATTTACAGTTCTTTCAAATGAGGACTTAGAGAAAACTTCAGGTGGTTTTGCTGTTTGGGAAGATGGTGAGGGAAGATGGTTATATTATAGAGACTTTGCTCCTTATATGGGGCAAGGGGCGCTTAATTCTTATAGGAATGCTTGGAAGTATGGCTTCCGAGCAGGATAATCTTTCAAAAAAAGTATGATGAGAAACATAGAGAAACTAAGACAATTTGGCATATTTTTGCTTATTATTTTACTATCTACCTATTTACCACAAACAATTGGATTGTATGTGACGATAATTTTAGGGTTAGGCGCTGATGTCTATTCTCTTATTTTAACAATGGGATTAGTAGGAAGTTTCCTTCTATTAATTTGGTGGTTAAAAAAGAAAGAGATGCTCTTTATCTTTGAGGAAAAGAGATGGAACTGGTCATTTGTCTTTTACTTATTTTCAGGTTATGTGGTTTATCAGATTCTCGGTAATTTTTGGGCACGCTATGCTCATTTGATTAATCATAGGAATATTCATGATGAGTATTTTACCGTTGTTCTTTCAAATGGACAACCAACGTTTTTATCGACTATCTTATCTTTTGTCCTGCCTGTAATCATCGGTCCTATTTTTGAGGAGACTCTTGATAGAGGGTATTTTATGAATACCTTCTTTCCTAAGTCAAAGTATTATTTAGATGTCATCCTATCAGGCCTGATCTTTGGACTCAGTCATTTGATACTATCTCATCGAGACCCGATTAGTTTATTATATTATAGTGTGATTGGTCTCTTTTTCGCCCTTGTTTATCGTTCTACCGATAATCTTAGATTAACGATTCTCTGCCATAGTTTTTTTAACTTTCTCAACCATGCAACCCCCCTCTGGATTTTTGTTTATAATTATGTCTATTACCACTTTTTAAGATAATGGGAGGCAATGAAAAAAGTGTTTGATGTCTGTCAAACACTTTTTCTATTTACTATTCTTCAGTTACAAATTGACTAAGCAGTCCGTTGATAAAGCGGGCTGATTTTTGATCTGAAAAATTCTTAGCAAGTTCAATGGCTTCATTGACTGCTACCAGCTGAGGTGTATCAAATGATGTGATTTCAAAGATACCCAAGCGTAGTAAATTTTTTTCGACCAAGGTCAAGCGTTCAACTGTCCAGCCTGACTTGAGGTGCTGGTTGATTTGTTTATCTAACTCGTCTTTTTGTGCTTGAACGCCAGAAACCAAGTTTAGAAGAAAGGCAGGGATTTGCACATCTGCATCTTCACGGTCATGCGTGTAGGCAAAGTGACAAGCTGTTTCCATATCTGTGCCGAATTCAAGGCTCATAAGAGCTTGAAAAGCGCATTTACGAAGTTCGCGTCTAGATTCTAATAATGGACTAGTCATTGAGGAAGTCCTCGTTAAATAGATCTTTCAACTCAGGTTTTGGTGTTTTATCTGGAACGATTCCTGCAACATGGATGTTGACAGCAGAAAGTTCCACATCAGCCATATCACGAACAGCATCTTTGACTGCTTTTTGAATAGCAAGAGCAACTTTTGGTACTTTCACACCGTACTCAAGATAGAGGTAGATGTCAGCAGTTAGTTCTTCGTTGCTTTCTTTTAAGTAGACGCCACGACCAAGAGAGAGTTTTGATAGGGTATCAGATACGGATTTATTTGAAAATGAGTGGACACCATCAACTTTAGCAGTTGCGATGGCAATGATTTTTTCAAGTACACGTGGAGCGATAACGATTTCGCCAAATTGTTCTTCAATTCCCATAGAATGACCTCTTTCTAGAGATTAGGCACGAGAAACGTAAGTTCCTTCTGCAGTGTTGATGATCAATTTTTGTCCAGCTTCGATGAAGTCAGGAACGTTGACAACAAGTCCAGTTTCCATAGTCGCTGGTTTACCAGAACCTGTAACAGTAGCGCCTTTGATAGATGGTTGTGTTTCAGCAACTGTCAATTCAACAGTAGTTGGTACCGTTACACCGATTACTTCAGTTCCGTAGAATTGGATTTTCACATCAGAGTTTTCAAGGATGTAAAGCAATTCATTTTCAACGTTTACGACTGGAATTTCGTATTGGTCGTAAGTTTCAGTGTTCATGAAGTAGGCAGTTTCATCCATTTTGTACAAGTATTGAGCTGGAACAGTTTCGATAATAGCTTGTTCGAATTTTTCTTCTGGACGGTAGCTTGTGTCAAAAGTAGAACCAGTACGGACATCACGCAATTTCATACGCATGATTGTGTTCCCTTTACCTGGTTTGTGGTGGCTAGCTTCCAAAACGCGGATTAATTTTCCGTCTGCAGTTTCAAATGTCATACCAGCTTTCAATTTGCTTGCTTCAATCATGTTTTTACCTCTTTAATAAATATTATTACTCTTCATTTTACCATAAAATCTTCTGGAAATAAAGCCAAAATAGTTATTGGGATTTGGTAGGGGAGAAAAAGAATATTGCCTAGTCAGGTGGAGTGGTTAATGTTAAAGAGTATCCACTATATTTTTTCTCATACTCAATGGAAATCAAAGAGCAAACTAGGAAGCTAGCCGCAGGTTGCTCAAAACACTGTTTTGAGGTTGCAGATGGAAGCTGACGTGGTTTGAAGAGATTTTCGAAGAGTATTATATTTCAAAAGGCCGAAGTAAGCTTACTCCGACCTGTTAGTATTGTCTTAAAAAGATTGATTTTTATTCTGGTTCTACCAAAATTTTAATTTGTGACTTATCTTGAGTTAATTCGATAAAGCCTTCTTCGACGATATTTTCCAATTTAATTTTCTTAGTAACTAATTTTTCAGCAGAGAAGTAGCCTTGTTCCATCAATTCTAATACTTTAGGGAAGATATGACGATAAGCAATGATTCCTTTTAGTGTCTTTTCTTGGATTGCAAATTCATTCGGATTAATATTTGCTTCTCGTTCCCAGATAGAGACCACCATGCACTCACCTGCTTTATGTACGGCAGCTAAGGCTTGTCCTAAAACTACTGGCACACCCGTTACTTCATAAGAAACATCTACACCACCGTTTGTTAAACGATGAATAGCTTCAACAGCTGTTTCACCTTCTTCCGGACGGACAACGATAGCTCCTAACTCTTCAGCTTTTGCTTGACGTTCAGGTGATAGTTCAACAGCATAAATCTTAGAAGCACCCGCTGCACGAAGGGCTTCTACAATTAAGAGACCAATCGGACCTAAGCCAAAGACAGCAGCAGTATCACCAGCTTTTAGTGCTGATTGACGAACTGCATAAACTGCAACAGCAGCTGGCTCAGTGAGAGCAGCTTGCTCATAGCTTAAGCTATCTGGAATGACATGTACTAAGTCGCCGTCTAAAACACAATATTTGGCAAATCCACCGTCTGCAGCTAAACCGACAAAATTAAGGTTTGGATCCAAATTATAATTACCAACTAAGTTATTCTTAGCTAGAATTGGTTCTACAGCAACACGATCACCAACTTTAACACGAGTAACATCGCTTCCGACTTCTACAATTTCACCAGAAAATTCATGTCCCAGTGTTACCGGTGCTTTTTGACCAGAATAGACGTGCTCATCTGTTGGGATAAAGATAGGGCCATCTAAAAATTCGTGAAGGTCAGTACCACAAATTCCTGTGAACTTAACTGCAACTTTTACTTGGTGCGGAAGTACTTCAGGAATTTCTACTTCTTGAATACGAACATCTTTCGCTGCATGCCAGCGAGCAGCTTTCATTGTAGCCATATAAATAACTCCTTATTGTTGCGATTTTTAGTTTTCTTTTTTGGAAACTTTACATGTAACATTGTAAACGCTTTCTATTTATTTGTCAAGAAAAAACCAACCTCAGGGCTGGTTTCTGTTACATATTAATCTTCTTTCAACTTCGCTAATTCCTGTGCAAGGAGTTTAAGGGCGACTTGTGGGTTGGCTTGGCCTTTGGTTGCTTTCATGAGGAAGCCTGTGAAGGCCTTGTCTGCGTTGCGTTTGCCTGACTTGAAGTCGACAACGGCTGCTTCATTATCAGCAAATACTTGATGGATGATTGGAATCAAGATCTCAGGATCTGAGATTTGAACCATACCTGCTTTTTCTACGTATTCACGCGCACCACCGCCATTTTTAGCCAGGTGGACAAAGACTTTCTTGGCAATCTTAGACGAGATCGTGCCGTCTTCGATGATGGCAATCATTTCTACCAAGTTTTCTGGTGTCAATTCGATTTGTTCTAGTGTTTTGCCTTCAGCGTTCAAGAACTGAGCGACTTCACCTTGGAGCCAGTTAGAAACTTGCTTAGCGTCACCGCCAAGGGCAACAGCTTTTTCAAAGAAGTCAGAAGTGACTTTGTTTGCCGTCAACTGGCTGGCATCGTAGTCTGACAAGCCAAGGTCAGATACATAACGCGCACGGCGTTCTTTTGGAAACTCTGGCAACTCAGTTCGCATTTCCTCAATCCACTCGTCTGAGATTTCAAAGATTGGTAGGTCTGGCTCTGGGAAGTAGCGGTAGTCTGCAGCCCCTTCCTTGACACGCATGAGGATGGTTGCCTTGTTAGCCTCATCGTAACGACGTGTTTCTTGGCGGATTTGACCACCTGAGCGAAGGATTTCAGCTTGACGTTGAACTTCGTATTCAAGACCTTTGCGAACATTTGAGAAGGAGTTGAGGTTCTTCAACTCAGTCTTGGTGCCGAATTTTTCTTGACCATACGGACGAAGAGAGATATTGGCATCCACACGCATAGAACCTTCTTCCATCTTAACGTCAGAAATACCAGCGTACTGGATAACTTCCTTGAGGGCTGTTAGATAAGCATAGGCTTCTTCAGGAGAACGCATGTCAGCTTCAGATACAATCTCAATTAATGGCACCCCTTGGCGGTTGAGGTCAACGTAAGAGTAGCCATCTGTACCGTGGGTGTTTTTACCAGCGTCTTCCTCTAGGTGGGCACGTTCGATACCGATTTTCTTAGTCGTACCGTCTTCTAGCTCGACTTCAATCCAACCGTTGTAGCCGATTGGTTCATCAAACTGAGAAATTTGGTAGGCTTTGGGATTATCAGGATAGAAGTAATTCTTGCGGTCAAAGTGCATCTTTTTGTGGATGTCCATATTGAGGGCAAGAGCAGCTTTGATACCGGCATCAACAACACCTTTATTGAGAACTGGCAGAACTCCTGGGAAAGACCAGTCAATCACGTTAGTGTTGGCATTTTGGTCATTTCCGAAGTGGGCAGAAGTAGGTGAGAAGATTTTTGAATTGGTGTTGAGCTCTACGTGGACTTCAAGTCCAATGACTGTTTCAAAGTTCATTAGTTATCACCTCCAAAAATCACGGGTTGTTGTTTGTGGTAGTCTGTTGTTGCTTCAAAGGCAGCAGCAGCTTGGTAAATGGTTTCCTCAGAGTACTTAGGACCAATCAATTGCAGACCAACAGGTAGACCTTGAGAGAATCCAGCAGGAATCGAAATCCCTGGAAGACCTGCCAAGTTGACTGGTATGGTCAAGAGGTCAGCCAAGTACATGGCAACTGGGTCGTGGTTGAGAGAATCCAAGTCATAGGCAACACTTGGAGCAGTTGGTCCCAAAATCAAGTCGTAATCCGCAAAGACTTTTTCGAAATCTTGAATGATAAGTGTACGAACCTGACCAGCTTTCTTGTAGTAGGCATCGTAGTAACCTGATGAAAGACTGAAAGTACCTAGCATGATACGACGTTTCACTTCTTCACCAAAACCTTGGCTACGGCTGTTTACATAGATTTCATCAAGATTAGTCGCATCTTCTGCGCGGTAGCCGTAACGGATACCATCAAAACGTTGCAAGTTTGATGAAGCTTCAGATGAAGCGATGATGTAGTAGACGGCAACCCCGTATTTAGAGTGAGGCAGGCTGACTTCTTCAACGATGGCACCAAGTTTTTCAAAGTGCTTAGCAGCATTCAGAATGGTTTCCTTAACCTCTGGGTCAATCCCTTCACCGAGGTATTCCTTAGGCAAAGCGATTTTCATACCCTTGATGTCTTGGCCGATTTTAGAAGTAAAGTCGGCAATGCGGACAGGGGCAGAAGTAGAGTCTTTAGCATCTTCGCTGGCAATAGCATTGAGCAAGAGGGCGTTTTCCTTAACAGTAGGAGCAAAAGGTCCAATCTGGTCTAGTGAGCTACCAAAGGCAATGAGACCGAAACGTGAAACTGTTCCGTAGGTTGGTTTGAGACCAACAATCCCGTTGAAGGAAGCTGGTTGTCGGATAGAACCACCAGTATCAGAACCAAGTGACAAGCGAACTTGTCCTGAGGCTACAGCTGCGGCAGAACCACTTGATGAACCACCAGGAACCTTGTTTTGATCCCAAGCGTTTTTAGTCGCACCATAGTGTGAAGTTTCACCTGAACCACCCATGGCAAATTCGTCCATGTTAGTTTTCCCGACGACAATCATGCCTTTCGCTTTTGCATTGGCAACGGCTGTCGCATCAAAGATAGGCTCATAGTTGTAGAGCATTTTTGAAGCAGCAGTTGTGAGAATACCATCAGTAGAGATATTGTCTTTAACTGCAAGTGGAATTCCTGAAAGGACATTATCAGCGTCAATTCCAGCTTCATCAATAGCCTTAGCTTGCGCAAGGGCTTGCTCCTCAGCGATGGTAACAAAAGCGTTGATAGCTGTCTCGCGAGACTTGATATCTTCAAGTGTAGCTTGTGTTAATTCAGTTGCAGAAATTTCCTTAGAGACAAGGAGATTGTGCAAGTCTTCAATGGTTTTATTGTTGAAAGTCATTAGGCATCTCCTCCATCGTCTAGGATAGCTGGTACCTTGATATAGTAGTTGTCTTTTTCAGGTACGTTTTTAAACAAGCGATCGCGGTCTGTTCCTTCTTCGGCCACATCAGGGCGAAGTACAGTCTTGCGGTCAGCCATGGTTGTAGTAGGTGCGACACCAGTTGTGTCAACTTCGCCCAGCAATTCAACCATGTCAACAATCTTAGACAAGGTCGTTGCAAAGGCGGCAGTTTCTTCTTCAGAGAATCTTAATTTTGAAAGATTGGCAACGTGTGTTACCTCTTCTTGCGTAATTTTCATCTTGCATCCTTTCGTGAAATGATGATTTTTAGTCTGTTCTATTTTACCATATTTTCCTATAAATAAGGGAGGGAAAGATGAAAAAAGACAGGTATAGGATGGAGAACGGGTTTTGATGATGATTTATTTGAAAAGCGGATTTCAAAGGGGAAAATATATGGTACAATGGTTTAACAGAGAAGTGAAGACGGTGGTTACGAAATCGAAAGGATGGTGATGCTTATGTGCAGAACCTGTAAAATCTTATACTCAATGAAAATCAAAGAGCAAACTAGGAAGCTAGCCGCAGACTGTACTTTAGTACGGCAAGGCGAAGCTGACGCAGTTTGAATTTGATTTTCGAAGAGTATTAGTGGAAAGTAGTAACCAGATTTGCCTCCCTTTTGAGGTTTTGACACTCATGTTTGTAGCTGGTAACTTTGTTATCACGCTCCTGAAGTTCATCCTTGAATTGGTAAAAGAGACAAAAAAATAGCCGTCCTAACTTTGGCGAGTTAACGAGCTATTTTTTAGTTATGTAATTACAGCCACCGTCTTAAACGGCTCTGTAGGGTGTTGTTGACGCAACACCTTTTTTCTATATTCATTGTAACATTTATTTTAAAAATTGCAAGGGGAATTGTTCTACTTTAGCAGTGTCTGATATAAAATAGAAATTGAAAAATCGTTTTTAATCCGCTATAATGGTTAAACTAGAAAAAAGAAAAATAAGAGTTAGGATAGTAACATGTTTCATCAATTTATCACCAGATCTCAGACGGTCCCTCCTCCCATTTCGCTTTTTTGGTATGGGGGTATGATGCTTGTCTTAGTGCTTTGTATTTATGGGGCACTTGCTTATCACAAGAATCCGAAATTTGTATACTTGTTTAAGGGGATTCAGATCCTCCAGTTGCTAGCACTTTATAGTTGGTATGTTGGTTTTGGGATTCCCTTTTCTAATAGTCTACCATTTTATCATTGCCGTTTAGCTATGTTTGCTGTGGTTTTCTTGCCTGATAAATGGAAAAGCAAGCAGTACTTTGCCCTCTTAGGAGCAAGTGGAGCTGTCTTTGCACTGGTTTACCCAGTTTTTGACCCCTATGACTTCCCCCATATCACTAGTTTTTCATTTTTGATTGGGCACTATGCACTTTTAGTGAATTCCTTGGTCTACTTGATGAATCACTATGACAAGAGCCTACTCAAGAAATATATGATTGTAGCCTATACCTTTATCCTCAATCTCTTTCTAGTTGGGGTTAATCAGGTGACTGGTGGGAATTATGGCTTGTTAAATAAGACACCTTTTATTCCTGATGCCCCCCTGTGGCTAAAGTACCTACTTGTGTCTGTCATCCTTTTACTGGCTCTGGTTCTTTTTGATATCTTATTCAAAAAACGGTGGAAAAAGAGAAGACAGGTGAAATCAGTGCTCTAGCTTACTTTTTTCATCGGATGAGCAATTGAAAAACTCCTCAAAATCCGATATAATGGAGTGTTGAAAGGAATGGTAAAATCCAATGTAGAAATCATTCTTAGCTATTGAAACAAGAAAAATAGAGAATCAAAGAAAGAGAACTTATGAATATTCAAGAAGAAATTAAGAAACGTCGTACCTTTGCCATCATCTCCCACCCGGACGCGGGGAAAACAACCATCACTGAGCAGTTGCTCTACTTTGGGGGTGAGATTCGTGAGGCTGGTACCGTAAAAGGAAAGAAAACAGGGACTTTTGCCAAGTCTGACTGGATGGATATCGAGAAGCAACGTGGGATTTCGGTTACTTCATCTGTGATGCAGTTTGACTACGATGGTAAGCGCGTGAATATCCTCGACACACCAGGGCACGAGGACTTCTCAGAAGATACCTATCGTACCTTGATGGCGGTGGATGCTGCGGTCATGGTCGTGGATTCTGCCAAGGGTATCGAGGCCCAAACCAAGAAATTATTTGAAGTTGTCAAACACCGTGGAATTCCGGTCTTTACCTTTATGAACAAGCTGGACCGTGACGGACGTGAGCCACTAGACCTCTTGCAAGAGTTGGAAGAAGTCTTGGGCATTGCTAGCTACCCGATGAACTGGCCAATCGGGATGGGGAAAGCCTTCGAAGGATTGTATGACCTCTATAACCAACGCTTGGAGCTCTATAAAGGGGATGAGCGTTTTGCTAGTCTTGAAGATGGGGACAAGCTTTTTGGTAGTAATCCTTTCTACCAGCAAGTCAAGGATGATATTGAGCTTTTAAATGAAGCTGGAAATGAATTCTCAGAGGAAGCTATTCTGGCTGGAGAATTGACACCTGTCTTCTTCGGTTCAGCCCTTACTAACTTTGGTGTGCAGACCTTCCTTGAGACTTTCCTTAAGTTTGCTCCAGAACCACATGGGCACAAGAAAACAGATGGAGAAATTGTGGATCCTTATGACAAGGATTTCTCAGGACTTGTCTTTAAAATCCAAGCCAACATGGACCCTCGACACCGCGACCGCATCGCCTTTGTCCGTATCGTATCGGGTGAATTTGAGCGCGGGATGAGTGTCAATCTACCTCGTACTGGTAAGGGTGCTAAACTGTCTAATGTTACCCAGTTTATGGCGGAAAGTCGTGAGAATGTGACTAATGCTGTAGCAGGTGATATTATCGGTGTTTACGATACAGGTACTTATCAAGTTGGAGATACCTTGACAGTTGGGAAAAATAAATTTGAATTTGAACCACTGCCAACCTTTACACCTGAAATTTTCATGAAAGTATCTGCTAAGAATGTCATGAAGCAAAAATCTTTCCACAAGGGAATCGAGCAATTGGTGCAAGAAGGTGCTATTCAGCTTTATAAGAATTACCAAACAGGCGAGTACATGCTGGGAGCTGTTGGTCAACTCCAGTTTGAAGTCTTTAAGCACCGTATGGAAGGCGAGTATAATGCGGAAGTGGTCATGAGCCCAATGGGTAAAAAAACCGTTCGTTGGATCAAGCCTGAGGATTTGGATGAACGGATGTCATCAAGCCGAAATATCTTGGCTAAAGACCGTTTCGACCAACCAGTCTTCCTCTTTGAAAATGACTTTGCCCTACGCTGGTTTGCGGACAAGTATCCAGATGTAGAGTTGGAAGAAAAGATGTGACTCAGTACCAACAATTGGAACTGAAGTTCCTAATCGTTGGACGCTAGCCGCTATTTGGCGAACTAGCTAACTGCCTTACTAACTCATCGGCGAAAAATAATCGTTTTCGCCTCTTCGTGTCGTAATGTAAAAATTGTAAACCGCTATGGCGGTCTACCTAAACGCTTCGCTAGGAAAAGTCCGCGAATGATATTGATTCGTAAAACTTTACGTCGTAACTGGTAGTGAGCGGTCTAGCTAACTGCCTTACTAACTACGTTTTGCAAATAGAATCGATTTGCCAAACTCCGTGTTGTATCGTTAAAATCTCTAACTGCTGTGGATGTCATGATTCACAGCTTTTGAGTCTGGGACAAAAGTCTAACCTTAAATATAAAAAGCGAACAAAATAAGTTATCTGACACTTAGAATTCTATTTTGTTCGCTTTTTTGTCTAATCTATCGATTTTAAAAATTTATAATAAAGAATTCCTAAAATCAAAATCTTTTTGTTCCAAACTCAATTAATAATATCAATAAAAGAGGGGAATGATTGTCTTAATTTCCTCTATTATAGTTTTATTTTTATAGTATGAATTTAAAAGAAGGGAATGTTAAAATAGGTTTGATTTTTTTTTGAGGGGTTCCTATTATAGAGATGACTTTTCCATATATAAATAGATTTGAAACCTTATATTTTTTTTGAAAAAACAATATAATATCTTGACTATCGTTTGCGCTTGCGATATACTATTAAAGCACGATTAAAATTGGGTGAATTGCCTGCTTTTGAGTAAGAACGAAGGAGTGAAACATGTTTTTTAGACGTCAGAAAGGTGAGTATAGAGAAACCGACCGAGTAACGCGGTATAAGTTGATCAAATCAGGGAAACATTGGTTGCGAGCTTCAACCTCTCTTTTTGGTTTGTTCAAGGTCTTGCGCGGTGGTGTAGACACGACTCAAGTCATGACAGAAGTAGTAGAGGATAAAGTGAATCCTTCTATTACAGGTCTGGATATTATCAAGGGGATTGCTGCCACAGGGGCTGTTTTAGGTGGTACTGTTGCTACTCAAACAAAAGTATTTGCAAATGAAACAGTAGCCGTGGAAAAAACACTGGAAAATCCAGATCTTTTGGTTACAAATGATACAGTAGTTTTGGGTACGACATCTGTAAGTAATTCAGAGAATTCTGCTAGCTTGTCTACTTCTTTGAGCGAAAGCACTTCGATGTCAGAATCTGTATCTAAGAGTTCGTCAGCCAGTGCTTCGACGAGTACTTCTGCCAGTGCCTCAGCAAGTACTTCGAATAGTGCATCTGTCAGCAGCTCTACTAGTATTAGTCAAACAACAAGTGAGCCGGGTAGTTTCTCGTTGGTGGCTAGTTTATCGGGTGAACAGAGCACTTCTGCGCCAGCAACTGACCGAGATGCTTCTGTATCAAAAGAATCAACTGGCCTTAAAATTGATTCTGCTCTACTAAAGGCAACTGAAATTGATGGGAAGGTTAGTGCGAGCGCTGCTCAATCAACTTCTACCACGACTAGTATCGTAGGAGTTACTGCTGGTGCTGTCGCAACAGCAGAAGTTTCAGCTAAGCAACAAGATGACAATCGTAAGAAGTTGACAAAACTTTCAGCTGAGATGGGTGAGTATCTAGCTAAAGCTGTTGGCTTACCAAATACTGACTCGGCTATCACTAAGGTCAACGCTGCGGTAACTGAAATTGAAAAGGCCTTGGCTGATCCAACTAGTGATTTGACAGCAGTGGTGCAAAAAGCAACCTTAGCTCGTAATTCCATTGTTAATGCCGTTTTGAGAGCCAATTCAGGCGCGCGTGATGCTCGTAATGGAAAAGCCATGTTGCGTGATGCTTCTCTAAGAGCAAGTTGGGCTCCTCAGCAGGGAGATGGCCGCATGAATGTAAGTGGTCCAACTGCTACTTTTGATAAGGCTACTGGAATCGCGACATACACCATGAATGTCCATGCTGATAGTGCCTTGAGTCATGTCGGTGTAAAAATCGAAGTCGGTAAAGGTGGACATGTCCAAAGTGCGACCTTTAACGGTAGTTCAATGGAAAAAACATATGCACATGGTTTAGAGGCAGGTTATAGTTATCGTCATGGCCAAAACCGGAATTTAGAGGGACAAGTTGTAGTAAGAGTTAAATACGATAATAATGTTCCGACTGCGACTGCCAATATGCAGGTTCAAGTAAGTTCTGCTCCTATTTATGAAAATACTCCAGGGAATGGATCGGCAGTTCAATCGGCAAGTGTTCCAACTGGCTATAATGAAACAAAACCGACACCACCACCTTCTGTGAGTAAATCAGGTCCAATTATCCAGAATAATAATGGAACTCATTTTGATGTTTATAATGATGATTATTTCGTTCATGAGCTTCCTATTTTAAAAAATGGAGCTAGTATCCGCCAATATGGAATTATCAAGCAGGATGCCATTCCCGGAGTCACTTATGGCGGACAATTGATGGGACAAGAAATAAATCGACCCAATCCGAGATATAATCCTTACGTTCCTAGTACTGGAAGCCCATGGTTAAATCAAACAAAGGAAATTAAAGATATTGGAACGGGTATATCAGGTACTGTAGGTAACGGTGAGGCATCCGCTGTAGTAGGAAAAACCTATAGCTATCGTATTGGTGCATCAGATTGGGGTGGTAGATCATCTGAGACTACTCTTACCTACACCATCAAAGGTTTCAATGAGCGTCATAATGTTCAAAGTGGAGATACTGTTCAGGTTTCTGATTTGGACCATTTGACACCAGATGAAGTGAAGGAAGTATATAATAACTTTATCCACAATGAGGCCAATAAAAATGATTTATTGTCTAATCAAGATGTAGTAAAAGCTGGTACACAATCAAATTTATCTTATGCTGAAAATGGGAAGTTGACTTTATCATATCCTGGAACTAAGTCGAAAATTGAAGTTGATACTGATGGCACCATTACAGTTACTTATCGTGATGGTACATCAAGCACAATCAATGCTTCTTTAGAGAAGGAAAAAATACCTCCAGTAATAACCGTTACTGCGACCCGTAATGGTAAACCTCTAGCTGCAGAAACAGGAGGTATAGCAGGAGATAAATATTACTATTACTATGCAGGTGATGATATCGGTTTTGAAATGAAAGCCGTAGATAATAAGGGAAAACTGAGGGAGTTTAAACTTGTAGCACAGGCTGATGGTTATAGACCAGCGTCAGAAATGGCTCAAAACATCTTTGGAGATAATAGTTACGGGACTGGGACAGCTACTTCTCTATCAGATCCAAATGGGAATCTCGTTGCGACTGAGTCTAATCCGGCAGTCATAACTGCAACTGGGCATATGAAAGATGATTTGACTTATGCTCCTAAAAATGAATGGCGTCGTAATGCAGTAGCAACAGATAAAGCAGGGAATGTTACGATTCCGGGAGACAACAGTACAGGAAACTTCTTTATTAAGCAACGTGCTTTGAATGAGCGTTACAAGTATGAATCAGAATTTACAATAAAAAATCCTGAGTTTACGCCTGTAGTAGATAAGAATAATCTAACAAAGGATGAGAAGGATGCTGTAACGGCTGCTATTTATGCTAAAAATAATCAAAAAGCATACCGTATTGATAGAGTTGAAGTAGCAAATAATGGAGAAGCGACTATTGTCTATAAAGATGGTACACGTAGCGAACCGATTCCACCATCTGTAACAATTAACGAACGTCCTAAGTTAGTTATTCCTTATGACAATCCGAATACCAAAGAAATCTATTTATATCGCAACGAACCGGTTAATATTACCCTAAAAGCGACGGATGACTCTGGAAAAATCAATTCATTGAAGTTGACTAGACCTGATGGAAGCGATGATGGCGCTGGTAATGGAACTGCTGCTAACTATGGCGGTTTCACTGGGGTAACACGTTCTAATACCATCACTTCTACGACAAACCAAGCCAATGCTACGATTACCTTGACAGGTACTTTGGATAAAAGCTTGAGAAAAGGTGATTTTACTGAACGTAAGCTCGTAACTACGGATAACCAGAATACATCAAATAAAACTGATAATAACGAAGGTTATATCAAGTTTGTTGTTAAGGATCAAACGGATAAGTATAATGCCGTGGCTAAAGTAGATACCGTATATACTTATGCGGGTGAAACAGCAGCGGATTTGGGAAATGCAGCTAACTTTGTTCAACTTGAAGGTGGAAAAGCTCTGCCTGCGGGTGCGACAGTTAGTTGGACGAATACGATTAACAATTCGACTACTGGGACAAAGAGCGCTGTTGCGCGTGTTACGTATTCGGATGGTTCAACCGATGATGTAACGGTCAACTATAAGGTTTTAGCTACGATTGCCCCTAAGGGACCTGTGAATGATATTCAAGGTACAAATCCTCATAACGGCACCTTATGGCATGATTATGTGAATAAGCAAGGAAACGATGATTACCCAAGTGGAGCTAGTCAAACTTGGAGAAAAAATGGGCAGCCTGTTGCAAATTCACCGATTAGCACAGCGAAAACAGGTCGACAAATTTATCAAGTCACCTTTACTTATCCTGTTGGTCGTACGGGTGCTGGCGATACTACTAAACTAAGTAAGACCGTTGATGTTGTTCATGATGTTTATAAATTTGGATCAGAACGTTCTTACGTTTTCACACAAAACAAGACGGATGAAGCTGGTTATAAACAAGCTGTAGCAAATCCTAAAGAAGCGGTTACGAGATTAGAAGGAAATCCAGACTTTAACGCAACAAACACTAATTACAAGTGGGTTGGTGGTGCGCCGTCACTTACGACAGTTGGAACATTTACCAAACAAGTGGAGGTAGAGTTACCTGCAGACTCAACAGGTGTCAGAGTTAAACAAAATGTCCCTGTTACTGTGAGAGTAAATCCACAAGCACCTGAAATAGCAGCTGATTCAGTTACTGAAAAGGGTGGTTTGCCAAATCGTTCAATTGTAGTAACGAATGTAACTCCAGGAGCAGTGGTTACGTTGACGATTGATGGTCAGACAATTCCAAAACAAGCAACAGGAACAAGTGTGACATTTGGACCGTCTGATTTGAAACGGGTTACTGATACCAATAATGGCTTGTTGCCTACAGGCGATGTAACGGTTAAACAAGAGAAGGTTGTAACGACTCCTGCTGGAGGAACTGAGACTCTAACTTCTGCCACAACTTCTAAGACAATTACTAAGGAAACTGAAAAACCAAATGTAGAAGTTGTTCTTCAAGTTAAGGATGGGGACAAATGGGTTGATCAACCTAAGAAAGCTGTTCGTAATGATGCTAATGACGAAAACGGACGTACTGCTAGTGGATATGAACTTTACGCTGGGGATGAATATCGATTTGTTGTGAAAACTACGGATAACAGTGGTAAGATTCGTAATCTAGAAGTATGGGATGGTAGGACTGTCACAACTAACATGACAGATACTAATCATAATTCTAATGGAAAGATTACCAATATCACTGGAGATTCGAGAGAGGCTACTTCTACGAAGCCAGCTACGTTGACAATTGAAGGTACATACAACGCAAATCAAAGATATGAACCAGGAAATATTTGGTCACGTGAGATTCGTACAAAAGACCTTTCTGAAAATGAAAATAGAGACACTACATTTAAAATTGTACAAGGGAAATTAAGTGAAAAATTCCCAGGTAAAGTGCCAGCGACAGTTCAAGTAAGTAATACGACAACTCCATCAGAAGATGATAAACAAAAGATTCTTGCAGCGGTGAAGAGGTCTAATCCACAAGATGCAAACCGTATACAAGGCTATGAAATATCAAATGATGGTACTGTGACCATTACTTATAAGGATGGTACAAAGAATACAGTAAAACCAGACTTATCTGACTCGGACTATAGATCGAAATCAGCAAGCACAAGCGCTTCAGAATCAGCGTCAACGAGTGCGTCAGTATCAGCCTCAACAAGTGCAAGTACGTCAGCAAGCACTTCAGCCTCAACAAGCGCAAGTACATCAGCAAGTACCTCAGCTTCAACAAGCGCAAGTACGTCAGCAAGTACGTCGGCTTCAACAAGCGCAAGTACATCAGCAAGTACGTCGGCTTCAACAAGTGCAAGTACGTCAGCTTCGACAAGCGCAAGTACGTCAGCAAGTACATCAGCTTCAACAAGCGCAAGTACGTCAGCAAGCACATCAGCTTCGACGAGCGCAAGTACCTCAGCAAGTACATCGGCTTCAACGAGCGCAAGTACCTCAGCAAGTACGTCGGCTTCAACAAGTGCAAGTACGTCAGCCTCAACAAGTGCAAGTACCTCAGCAAGTACCTCAGCTTCAACAAGCGCAAGTACGTCAGCAAGTACGTCAGCTTCAACAAGTGCAAGTACATCAGCAAGTACGTCGGCTTCAACAAGCGCAAGTACGTCAGCAAGTACGTCGGCTTCAACAAGTGCAAGTACGTCAGCAAGCACCTCAGCTTCAACAAGTGCAAGTACATCAGCTTCGACAAGCGCAAGTACTTCAGCAAGTACGTCAGCTTCGACGAGCGCAAGTACCTCAGCAAGTACATCAGCTTCAACAAGTGCAAGTACGTCAGCAAGTACATCAGCTTCAACGAGCGCAAGTACGTCAGCAAGTACATCAGCTTCAACAAGCGCCAGCACGTCAGCTTCAACAAGTGCAAGTACTTCAGCAAGTACGTCGGCCTCAACAAGCGCAAGTACGTCAGCAAGTACATCGGCTTCAACAAGCGCAAGTACTTCAGCAAGTACGTCAGCCTCAACAAGCGCAAGTACTTCAGCAAGCACTTCAGCTAGCACGTCAGCCTCAACAAGTGCAAGTACGTCGGCTTCAACAAGCGCAAGTACTTCAGCAAGCACATCAGCTTCAACAAGTGCAAGTACATCAGCTTCGACAAGTGCAAGTACCTCAGCAAGTACGTCAGCCTCAACAAGTGCAAGTACCTCAGCAAGTACCTCAGCTTCAACAAGCGCAAGTACGTCAGCAAGTACCTCAGCTTCAACAAGTGCAAGTACATCAGCAAGTACGTCGGCTTCAACAAGTGCAAGTACGTCGGCTTCAACAAGTGCAAGTACGTCAGCAAGCACATCAGCTTCAACAAGTGCAAGTACCTCAGCTTCAACAAGTGCAAGTACATCAGCTTCGACAAGCGCAAGTACCTCAGCAAGTACGTCAGCCTCAACAAGTGCAAGTACGTCGGCTTCAACAAGCGCAAGTACCTCAGCAAGTACCTCAGCTTCAACAAGCGCAAGTACGTCAGCAAGTACCTCAGCTTCAACAAGTGCAAGTACATCAGCAAGTACGTCGGCTTCAACAAGCGCAAGTACGTCAGCAAGTACGTCGGCTTCAACAAGTGCAAGTACGTCAGCAAGCACATCAGCTTCAACAAGTGCAAGTACATCAGCTTCGACAAGCGCAAGTACTTCAGCAAGTACGTCAGCTTCGACGAGCGCAAGTACCTCAGCAAGTACGTCAGCCTCAACAAGTGCAAGTACATCGGCTTCAACGAGCGCAAGTACCTCAGCTTCAACAAGCGCAAGTACGTCAGCAAGCACATCAGCTTCGACGAGCGCAAGTACGTCGGCTTCAACAAGTGCAAGTACGTCAGCAAGCACCTCGGCCTCAACAAGCGCAAGTACGTCAGCAAGCACCTCAGCTTCAACAAGTGCAAGTACTTCAGCAAGTACGTCAGCTTCGACGAGCGCAAGTACCTCAGCAAGTACGTCAGCCTCAACAAGTGCAAGCACTTCAGCCTCAACAAGCGCAAGTACGTCAGCAAGTACATCAGCTTCAACAAGCGCAAGTACGTCAGCAAGTACATCGGCTTCAACAAGTGCAAGTACCTCAGCAAGTACGTCAGCAAGTACATCGGCTTCAACAAGCGCAAGTACTTCAGCAAGCACTTCAGCTAGCACGTCAGCCTCAACAAGTGCAAGTACGTCAGCAAGTACATCGGCTTCAACAAGCGCAAGTACGTCAGCAAGTACGTCGGCCTCAACAAGCGCAAGTACGTCAGCAAGTACATCGGCTTCAACAAGCGCAAGTACTTCAGCAAGTACGTCAGCCTCAACAAGCGCAAGTACTTCAGCAAGCACTTCAGCAAGCACGTCAGCCTCAACAAGTGCAAGTACGTCGGCTTCAACAAGTGCAAGTACCTCAGCTTCGACAAGCGCAAGTACGTCAGCAAGTACCTCAGCTTCAACAAGTGCAAGTACCTCAGCAAGTACGTCGGCTTCAACAAGCGCAAGTACTTCAGCAAGCACATCAGCTTCAACAAGTGCAAGTACATCAGCTTCGACAAGTGCAAGTACCTCAGCAAGTACGTCAGCCTCAACAAGTGCAAGTACCTCAGCAAGTACCTCAGCTTCAACAAGCGCAAGTACGTCAGCAAGTACCTCAGCTTCAACAAGTGCAAGTACATCAGCAAGTACGTCGGCTTCAACAAGTGCAAGTACGTCGGCTTCAACAAGTGCAAGTACGTCAGCAAGCACATCAGCTTCAACAAGTGCAAGTACCTCAGCTTCAACAAGTGCAAGTACATCAGCTTCGACAAGCGCAAGTACCTCAGCAAGTACGTCAGCCTCAACAAGTGCAAGTACGTCGGCTTCAACAAGCGCAAGTACATCAGCAAGTACGTCAGCAAGTACTTCAGCAAGTACTTCAGCAAGTACATCGGCAAGTACTTCAGCAAGCACATCGGCTTCAACAAGCGCAAGTACTTCAGCAAGTACGTCAGCCTCAACAAGCGCAAGTACTTCAGCAAGCACTTCAGCTAGCACGTCAGCCTCAACAAGTGCAAGTACGTCAGCAAGTACATCGGCTTCAACAAGCGCAAGTACGTCAGCAAGCACATCAGCTTCAACAAGTGCAAGTACTTCAGCAAGTACGTCAGCTTCGACGAGCGCAAGTACCTCAGCAAGTACGTCAGCCTCAACAAGTGCAAGCACTTCAGCCTCAACAAGCGCAAGTACGTCAGCAAGTACATCAGCTTCAACAAGCGCCAGCACGTCAGCTTCAACAAGTGCAAGTACATCAGCAAGTACGTCGGCTTCAACAAGCGCAAGTACATCAGCAAGTACATCAGCTTCAACAAGCGCAAGCACTTCAGCAAGCACTTCAGCCTCAACAAGCGCAAGTACATCAGCAAGTACGTCGGCTTCAACAAGCGCAAGTACTTCAGCAAGTACATCAGCTTCAACAAGCGCAAGTACATCAGCAAGTACATCAGCTTCAACAAGTGCAAGTAC
>NZ_NCVN01000073.1:0-206 GCF_002096925.1 Streptococcus mitis
GAAGTACTTGCACTTGTTGAAGCTGACGTGCTGGCGCTTGTTGAAGCTGATGTACTTGCTGACGTACTTGCGCTCGTTGAAGCTGATGTACTTGCGCTCGTTGAAGCTGAGGTACTTGCTGACGTACTTGCACTTGTTGAAGCTGATGTACTTGCTGATGTACTTGCGCTTGTTGAAGCTGATGTACTTGCTGAAGTACTTGCGCT
>NZ_NCVN01000001.1:0-59078 GCF_002096925.1 Streptococcus mitis
AAAGCCTCTTTGAGAGGCAAGTGACGAGTCAAGAGCAATAAGGCTTGAACAAAGTGAAAGCCAGCGTCTTTAGGCGCTGGCTGGTAATTTGGGCTTATAGCCCTGGGACAAACCACCCGTTTGACGGGTGGTCATGATTTTGCATTGAAAAGTATTTTATAGATGTTTCAACTTATTTTAAGTATAGTAGCGTAGAGAATACAAAAAAGACAAACACTAAAATGATGTTTGTCTTCGGTCTGAGGTTCCTATGAAATGAGAACCTCGTTATAATTAGTTTTTTGAAGCAGCTTGGAATTCTGGGTTTTTCCATGCTTCGTCAATGATAGCTTGCAATTCTTTAGCAGATGCTTGCATTTTTTGAGTTTCTGCGTCGTTCAATGGGATATTTACTGGACGAACAATACCATGTGCACCTACAACAGCTGGTTGACCGATAAAGACGTTTTTAACTCCGTATTGACCTTCTTGGAATACTGAAAGTGGAAGTACTGCGTTTTCATCGTCAAGGATTGCTTTAGTAATACGAGCAAGGGCTACTGCGATACCGTAGTATGTTGCACCTTTTTTGTTGATGATTGTGTAAGCTGCATCACGAACACCTTCGAACAATTCAATCAATTCAGCTTCTTGAACATTTTGAGTGTCTTTAAGGAATTCTTCAAGGTTTACACCAGCGATGTTAGCGTGTGACCAAACAGCGAACTCAGAGTCACCGTGTTCACCCATAATGTAGGCGTGGACTGAACGAGCATCAACATCCAATTTTTCAGCAAGTGCTTGACGGAAACGAGCTGAGTCAAGTGAAGTACCTGAACCGATAACGCGTTCTTTAGGGAATCCAGAGAATTTCCAAGTTGAGTAAGTCAAGACGTCAACTGGGTTAGCAGCAACAAGGAAGATACCTTTGAAACCTGATTCAACAACTTGAGTTACAATTGATTTGTTGATAGCAAGGTTTTTACCTACAAGGTCAAGACGAGTTTCACCTGGTTTTTGAGGCGCACCTGCAGTGATTACAACAAGGTCAGCGTCTGCACAGTCAGAGTATTGAGCTGCATAGATTTTTTTAGGTGAAGTGAAGGCAAGGGCATGACTAAGGTCAAGTGCATCACCAACAGCTTTTTCATGCAATTGTGGAATTTCGATAATTCCAAGCTCTTGTGCAATTCCTTGGTTAACAAGTGCAAAAGCGTAAGAAGAACCTACAGCACCATCACCGACAAGGATAACTTTTTTGTGTTGTTTAGTTGAAGTCATTATTCTAAACATCTCCTTAATTTTATTCAGGGATTTCCCAGTTATTTTAATTCTATCACTTTTAAAAAGCTTTGTCACGGATATGCATTTCAGTTCTTGATGTAAACGTTTTAGTGATTTTAGATACCTGAAATATAGCGGACATTATGGTATAATATAGTTAATTACTAATAGTGAAATGAGGCATTTATTAATGCAGGATAGAAATTTAGTGAATGTCAATCTGACAAAGGAGATGAAGACGAGCTTTATCGACTACGCCATGAGTGTTATCGTAGCGCGGGCCCTTCCTGATGTTCGAGATGGCTTGAAACCTGTTCACCGTCGGATTCTCTATGGAATGAATGAACTGGGTGTTACTCCAGACAAACCCCATAAAAAATCTGCTCGTATTACAGGGGATGTCATGGGTAAATATCACCCACACGGGGATTCCTCTATCTATGAAGCCATGGTTCGTATGGCTCAATGGTGGAGTTACCGTTACATGCTTGTAGATGGTCATGGGAACTTTGGTTCCATGGATGGTGATGGTGCTGCTGCCCAGCGTTATACAGAGGCACGCATGAGTAAGATTGCTCTGGAAATGCTTCGTGATATCAATAAAAATACAGTTGATTTCGTTGATAACTATGACGCGAACGAACGTGAACCCTTGGTATTGCCAGCGCGCTTTCCAAATCTTTTGGTTAATGGAGCGACTGGTATTGCTGTTGGGATGGCAACTAATATTCCACCTCATAACTTGGGTGAAACCATTGATGCAGTGAAGTTAGTTATGGACAATCCTGAAGTGACCACTAAGGACTTGATGGAAGTCTTACCTGGGCCAGATTTTCCAACTGGTGCTCTTGTTATGGGGAAATCAGGTATTCATAAGGCTTATGAAACAGGTAAAGGATCGATTGTCCTTCGTTCTCGCACTGAAATTGAAGAAACTAAGACTGGCCGTGAGCGCATCGTTGTGACAGAATTTCCATACATGGTAAATAAAACCAAGGTACATGAGCATATTGTTCGTTTGGTTCAGGAAAAACGCATTGAGGGAATAACAGCAGTACGTGATGAGTCAAACCGTGAAGGTGTTCGATTTGTTATCGAAGTGAAGCGCGATGCCTCAGCCAATGTTATCCTCAACAATCTTTTCAAGATGACCCAGATGCAAACCAACTTTGGTTTTAATATGTTGGCGATTCAAAATGGTGTACCCAAGATTTTGTCTCTTCGTCAGATTTTGGACGCTTATATTGAGCACCAAAAAGAAGTGGTTGTTCGTCGTACACGTTTTGATAAGGAAAAAGCAGAAGCGCGTGCTCATATCTTAGAAGGTCTCTTGATTGCGCTAGATCATATCGATGAAGTGATTCGTATCATCCGTGCTAGTGAAACGGATGCTGAGGCACAAGCTGAGTTGATGAGCAAATTCAAGTTATCTGAACGTCAAAGTCAAGCCATTCTTGATATGCGTCTTCGTCGTTTGACAGGTTTGGAACGCGATAAGATTCAGTCTGAGTATGATGACCTCTTGGCTCTGATTGCAGATTTAGCAGATATTCTAGCTAAGCCAGAACGTGTTTCTCAAATTATCAAGGATGAATTAGATGAAGTCAAGCGTAAGTTTGGTGACCAACGTCGTACGGAATTGATGGTCGGTGAAGTCTTAAGCCTCGAAGATGAGGATTTGATTGAAGAAACGGATGTCTTGATTACACTTTCTAACAAGGGATACATCAAACGTCTCGACCAAGCTGAGTTCACCGCTCAAAAACGTGGTGGTCGTGGTGTTCAAGGTACAGGTGTTAAGGATGATGATTTTGTTCGTGAGTTAGTGTCAACTAGCACCCATGATCACCTACTCTTCTTTACAAATAAAGGACGTGTCTATCGCCTGAAAGGCTATGAAATTCCTGAGTATGGCCGTACTGCTAAGGGATTGCCAATTGTCAATCTTTTGAAATTGGATGAAGGTGAAAGTATTCAGACCATCATCAATGTTGAATCTGAACGCAGCGATGACGCTTATCTCTTCTTCACAACTCGTCATGGTATTGTGAAGAGAACCAGCGTTAAGGAATTTGCTAATATTCGTCAGAATGGACTCAAGGCTTTAAACCTCAAGGATGAAGATGAGTTGATTAATGTCTTGCTGACAGAAGAGGATACGGATATTATCATTGGTACCAAGTTTGGTTATTCAGTTCGCTTTAATCAATCAGCGGTTCGTGGTATGAGTCGTATCGCCACTGGTGTGAAAGGTGTTAATCTCCGTGAGGGGGACACAGTTGTTGGTGCTAGTGTGATTACAGACCAGGACGAGGTTCTTATCATCACAGACAAAGGATATGGTAAGCGAACAGTTGCGACTGAATATCCAACTAAAGGTCGTGGTGGTAAAGGGATGCAAACTGCTAAAATTACGGAAAAGAATGGTTCCCTTGCTGGTCTTATGACAGTAAAAGGTGATGAAGATTTGATGATTATTACTGATACAGGTGTCATGATTCGAACCAACGTTGCCAATATTTCACAAACAGGTCGCTCAACTATGGGAGTTAAAGTGATGCGCCTGGACCAAGATGCCAAAATTGTAACCTTTACTACGGTTGCAGCGGCAGAAAAAGAAGAAGTTGGGACAGGAAACGAAACAGAAGGTGAAGCATAATGTCTCATAAAAAGAACAAAAAGAAAACAAACCGTAAAAATTTATTAATCAATATCTTGGCAGGGTTTTTAATCCTCTTGTCAGTGGCTTTGATTTTCAATTCAAAAATTCGTGATATGTTCATGGTTTGGAATACCAATAAATACCAAGTCAGCCAAGTATCAAAAGAAAAATTGGAAGAAAATCAAGATACAGAAGGCAATTTTGACTTTGATTCTGTAAAAGCCATCTCGTCAGAAGCTGTTTTATCCTCACAATGGGATTCGCAAAAATTGCCAGTTATCGGTGGAATTGCTGTCCCTGAAGTAGAAATTAACTTGCCTATTTTTAAGGGGCTTGATAATGTCAATCTCTTCTATGGGGCTGGTACAATGAAGCGTGACCAAGTGATGGGGAAAGGAAACTATTCACTTGCGAGCCATCACATCTTTACGGCAGAAAATGCCAGTCAAATGCTCTTTTCTCCATTGGCACGCGCTAAAAATGGGATGAAAATTTATCTAACTGATAAGGATAAAGTTTATACCTATGAAATCCGTGAGGTGAAGCATGTGACACCAGATCGCGTTGATGAGATTGATGACCGTAGTGGTGTTAATGAAATCACACTTGTAACCTGTGTTGACTATGATGCGACAGAACGTATTATCGTAAAAGGTGACTTGAAAGATACAAAAGATTATTTACAAACACCTGAAGAAATTCTAACAGCTTTCAATCAACCATATAAACAACGTTATTAAGATTTAAAGAATCAGTAAACATTTAGTTTTACTGGTTCTTTTTATATTGCTTTGTAAGCCTATTATGTAATGTTAAATCAATACAAATGTTATCATTTTAAAAAAATAATCACCCGATTAAATATTTTATGTTATAATGTTAAATATAAAAAAGAAGGAGATGTTCATGAGTTCTTCAGAGTTTATTTCGAAGATAGATTATTATTGTCACAAGAAAGAAAGTCTTTTTAAGCAAAGTAAGTCCAAGTATGCAATTCGTTCTATATTTGCAGGTGCTTTTTTAACCTTCAGTACAGCTGCTGGGGCTATTGGTGCGGATTTACTTAATAGTATTGTTCCAAGTAGTGGGTATTTCCTTTTCCCATTTGTTTTTGCTTGGGGGCTGGTTTATATCGTATTTTTAAATGCGGAATTGGTAACTTCCAATATGATGTATTTAACAGCAGGTGCATTTTTGAAAAAGATTGATTGGAAAAAGGCAATGATTATTTTACTCTATTGTACTTTGTTTAATCTCATTGGTGCCTTGGTAGCTGGATGGGCCTTTGCCAACTCGTCAGCCTTTTCGCATTTGACCCATGATAGTTTCCTTCCTAAGCTTGTAGCCAAGAAATTAGCGCGTCCAAATGATTTAGTCCTGCTTGAGGGAATTCTTGCCAATGTATTTGTAAATATTGCCATTCTTTCATCTATACTAGTTAAAGATGGTGCTGCCAAACTATGGATTATTTTATCGGCTATTTCCATGTTTGTCTTCTTGTCCAATGAGCACATCGCTGCCAATTTTGCTTCCTTTAGTATTATGAAATTTAGCGTGATTGCTGATCAAGTACCTCACTTTGATCTTCCAAATATCCTTCGACATTGGGGTGTAACCTTTATTGCTAACTTTATAGGTGGAGGTCTTCTGATTGGTTTACCGTATGCCTTTCTAAATAAGAATGAAGATACATATGTTGATTAAGAAGAGTTAGTGTATCAGGGAGAATCAGAACGATTCTCTCTTTTTCTTTTACAAAATAGACTTGCAGAGAAAATCGTTTTTAAATTGTAACAATAAAATATATTAAATAGATTAAAAGTTATTCCATGCAATCTTTATATTCTAATAATTAAAAATTCTAAAAGCTTGTTATTAAAACAATGTAAACGATTGCTGAATTTATAAATTTATTAAAAATACAAATAGGAAAGGCTTTTCATGATATCGATTTTATGTTATAATTATCACAAATAAAAGTTTTAGGAGTTTATTATGGTTTCTTCAGAATTTATCTCAAAGATTGAATTTGCTTGCAAGAAGAAAGAAAGTCTTTATAGTCAAAGCAAATTTAAGTATGCGATTCGTTCGATGTTTGCAGGTGCATTTTTAACCTTCAGTACTGCTGCTGGTGCAGTTGGAGCTGACTTGATTAATAAAATTGCACCAGGTAGTGGACGTTTCCTCTTCCCATTTGTCTTTGCTTGGGGCTTGGCCTACATTGTTTTCTTGAATGCCGAGTTGGTAACATCAAACATGATGTTCTTGACTGCTGGTAGTTTCTTGAAAAAAATCTCTTGGAGAAAAACAGCTGAGATTTTACTTTACTGTACCTTGTTCAACCTTATCGGGGCTTTGATAGCAGGTTGGGGCTTTGCCCACTCAGCAGCCTATGCACATCTGACTCACGATAGTTTCATCTCAGGGGTTGTTGAGATGAAGTTAGGCCGTTCAAATGAATTAATCTTGCTTGAGGCGATTTTGGCAAATATTTTCGTAAATATTGCGATTCTTTCATTTGTTTTGGTCAAAGATGGTGGCGCCAAACTTTGGCTTGTGTTGTCGGCGATTTACATGTTTGTATTCTTAACAAACGAGCACATTGCTGCGAACTTTGCTTCTTTCGCGATTGTAAAATTCAGTGTTGCTGCGGATTCAATTGCTAACTTCGGTGTTGGAAATATGCTTCGCCACTGGGGGGTAACCTTCGTTGGAAACTTTATCGGAGGAGGCCTCTTGATGGGTCTTCCATATGCTTTCCTCAATAAAAATGAAGATACTTATGTAGATTAAGAAAATGAGCACGATTGATTCGTGCTTTTTTCATTTTTAAAATAAGGTAATAGCTGTTTCTTATATCAAAATATAGAAAGCTAATATTTGTAAACTATACCTTAAGGTGCTACAATATCCTTAATCAAACTATTTGGAGGTCGCCTTATGACTCGTGATTTTAAATTTGAAACTTTGCAACTGCATGCTGGTCAAGTTGTGGATCCAGCTACCAAGTCTCGTGCAGTGCCGATTTATCAAACAACATCTTTTGTTTTTGATGACACGCAGGAAGGTGCAGATTTGTTTGCCTTGAGAAAACCAGGGAACATTTATACTCGTATCACCAACCCTACAACAGCTGCCTTTGAAGAAAGAATTGCAGCTCTCGAAGGTGGTGTTGGAGCTCTTGCAACAGCATCAGGTATGGCCGCAGTGACTTATACGATTTTGGCTCTTGCTCATGCAGGTGACCATGTAGTTGCAGCATCAACTATTTATGGTGGAACCTTCAATCTTTTGAAAGAAACCCTTCCTCGTTATGGTATCACAACAACCTTTGTCGACGTGGATAATTTGGAGGAAGTAGAAGCAGCTATCAATGATAATACCAAGCTTGTTCTGATTGAAACCTTGGGCAACCCCTTGATTAACATTCCAGATTTGGAAAAATTGGCAGAGATTGCTCATAAGCATCAGATTCCACTCGTTTCAGATAATACCTTTGCAACACCTTATTTGATTAACGTCTTCTCTCACGGCGTAGATATTGCTATTCACTCTGCGACTAAGTTTATCGGTGGGCATGGTACAACTATTGGTGGCGTTATTGTCGATAGCGGTCGTTTTGACTGGGCGGCTTCAGGAAAATTCCCTCAATTTGTTGAAGAAGACCCAAGTTATCACAACTTGAGCTATACTCGTGATGTGGGTGCAGCAGCCTTTATTATCGCTGTCCGTGTTCAATTGCTTCGTGATACAGGGGCAGCCTTGTCACCATTTAATGCCTTCTTGTTACTCCAAGGACTTGAAACCCTTTCACTTCGTGTGGAACGTCATGTGCAAAATGCAGAGAAAATTGTTGATTTCCTTGTCAACCATCCTAAGGTAGAAAAAGTCAACTATCCAAAATTGGCTGATAGTCCTTATCATGCCTTGGCTGAAAAATACTTGCCAAAAGGTGTTGGTTCAATCTTTACCTTCCATGTCAAAGGTGGAGAGGCAGAAGCTCGCAAGGTAATTGATAATTTGGAAATCTTCTCTGACCTTGCAAACGTGGCAGATGCCAAATCTCTTGTTGTCCATCCCGCAACAACCACTCACGGTCAATTGTCAGAAAAAGACCTAGAAGCAGCAGGTGTCACACCAAACCAAATTCGCTTGTCTATCGGACTTGAAAATGTAGATGATTTGATCGAAGATTTGCGCTTGGCCTTGGAAAAAATTTAAAGAAAAAGAAGATAAACAGTGGGTTTCGACTCACTGTTTTTGATTTTTCCTTAGGCATGATATAATGGTTAAAGAAGTCTAGAAAGAGGAATGTTATGAACGAAATCAAATGCCCCAACTGTGGGGAAGTCTTTACAGTAAATGAAAGTCAGTATGCTGAACTTTTATCCCAAGTGAGAACAGCAGAGTTTGATAAGGAATTGCACGATCGGATGAAGCAGGAACTGGCCTTGGCTGAGCAAAAGGCCATGAATGAACAACAGTCTAAACTAGCTCAAAAAGACCAAGAAATTGCTCAATTGCAGAGTCAAATCCAAAATTTTGATACAGAAAAAGAATTGGCCAAGAAAGAGGTTGAACAGACAAGTAATCAGGCCTTATTGGCTAAGGACAAGGAAGTACAGGCCTTGGAAAACCAACTGGCCACCTTGCGTTTGGAACATGAAAATCAACTGCAAAAGACCCTTTCTGACCTAGAAAAAGAACGGGATCAGGTTAAAAATCAGCTTCTTTTACAAGAAAAAGAAAACGAACTCTCTCTTGCTTCTGTTAAGCAAAACTACGAAGCTCAACTCAAGGCAGCTAGTGAACAAGTCGAATTTTATAGGAATTTCAAAGCCCAACAATCTACAAAAGCTATCGGGGAAAGTCTGGAACAGTACGCAGAGAGTGAGTTTAACAAGGTCCGTAGTTTTGCCTTTCCAAATGCTTACTTTGAAAAGGATAACAAGGTTTCTTCGCGTGGGTCTAAGGGTGACTTTATCTTCCGTGAGAGTGATGAAAATGGTGTTGAAATCATTTCCATCATGTTTGAGATGAAAAATGAAGCAGATGGAACAGAGAAGAAGCACAAGAATGCAGACTTTTACAAGGAATTGGACAAGGACCGTCGGGAGAAGAACTGTGAGTATGCCGTTTTGGTGACCATGCTAGAGGCAGATAACGACTACTTTAACACAGGGATTGTTGACGTTAGTCACGAGTATGAAAAGATGTATGTGGTTCGCCCTCAGTTCTTTATCCAGTTGATTGGACTCTTACGAAATGCGGCGCTTAATTCCCTAAAATATAAGCAGGAGTTGGCCTTGGTTCGCGAACAAAATATCGACATTACGCATTTTGAGGAAGACTTGGATGCCTTTAAGCTAGCATTTGCCAAGAACTACAACTCAGCTTCGACCAACTTTGGTAAAGCTATCGATGAAATCGACAAGGCTATCAAACGCATGGAAGAGGTTAAAAAGTTCCTAACAACATCTGAAAACCAACTCCGCCTTGCAAACAATAAATTGGAAGATGTTTCCGTCAAAAAATTGACCCGGAAGAATCCAACTATGAAAGCAAAGTTTGAAGCATTGAAGGGGGAGTGAGGAAATAAGTTATGGAAGATGATCTTAATTATGAAAATTTGATAGATGATGTAACCGAGGCTATAAAAAAGTTAAACTTAGTAATTTTTATTGGCGCAGGGGTTTCAATTGCTCAAGGTTATCCTAATTGGAACAATTATATTGAACATCTTATTAAGTATTGGCAAGGACAAGTTTTATCGGTAAGTGGTGAAAAAAGGCTTGGAAGAGAACATCACGTAGTTTTTGATTTAATTAGCAAATCTAGTATTAGTAATAAACGTAAAGTGGATCTAGTAAACTATGAATTAAAAAAAGTTTTTGGTGAAGATTTTGAAAAGCGACGACTAGATTTTGAAAAAGGATATTTTAAAAATCTGCTACCATATTCAATAGTTAACCAAACAGTAGAATCTTTAGCGAGTTTAAATGCAATATTTATTACTTCTAACTACGACTATGAAATTGAAAATCATATTAAACGTTTAAAAAATTCTGTAGTTACTATTAATGATCTCAATGAATTTACTAAGAACAAGAAAGGGAAGCTACAATTTGGTGATGTTCTACATATCCATGGAACACCAGATTGTGATGTAAAGTATTTTGTAAGTTCATCCGCAGATTATTCAAAAACCTATTTAAAAAATAGGGAAAATTTTGAAAATCTAGTAACATGGTTTAAAGAGACAAAACCTACTGTTTTATTTATTGGAGCAGGTCTTGAAGAAGATGAAATTTTATCTTTACTTTGTAAAGATAGTAAGAACTATGCCTTGATGAAGTCAGAGAACACAGGTAATCAGAGAGCTGATGAACATTATAGAGGTGTTGTTGAAGGATTTTTTAGCTCAGAAAACCATACTCAGATTATTTGGTACGGAGATGAATTTGAGAAATTACCTCTTTTTGTAAAAAAATTAGTTGCTGATATTAATGAAAAATTGGGCATACATGATTTTTATAATCAGTGGAACAATCTTTTGAATCCTTCTATAAATCAAGAAGAGTATAATAAAAATCTAGATAGTATTTCTAATGATTTTAAGTATCTAAGCTCTGTTTTAGATAAGGTTATTGAAAATGATAATAATCAACTAGATCAGCTAATGTTAAATGCTCTGCTTCGGGGTGAAACTCTAACAGTAATTAAAAAAAATTTTGTCCTTGCATTTTGGAAGTTTATTGTTAAGAATATTGAAAAGTTAAGTGATAGTGAGTGGGATGTGATTTATAAAATAATTTATGAGGGCTCTCAAAATTACTTTATAGATGATGTATTCTTTGTCTATAATTATGCGATAGATAATAAAATTTCTAGTTTTACAAATAATAATAAGCTTAATGAACTGAGAGAAATTATATCCAAAGAGGGATATATCGTTAATTCTAACTTTAATAAAGATAAAACTCTTTTGGGTTACTGGCTAGTAAGTACTTTTGAACAGCAAAATCGTGATTTATATATAGAGGAAGATAGTGAAGTAGAAGTTAACTTAAATTACGAATGTGTTAATAAATTAATCTCCATACTAAATAATCCAGAATTTTCAAGTTATAATTACTACTCTATAGAGTATCAATTAAAAGAGTATGATGTTGTTAAATTTCTTTATGATCTTCTAAAGTCCAAAAAATTATTTATTGAAGAGGAAGAGTTTTTAGAAAGTGATTCTGAAGACTTAATAAGTACTATATTAATTCAAAAATTGCTTGTTCAATTGGATAATGAAATTAATTTGGATTTAGAATTTATCAAGAGGTTAATTGATAAAATTGATTTTTCAAATATTCACTTTGGAGAGGAATTAAACACTTTTATCAAAGAACACAGAAGTATTATTAGAGAAAAAAATATTGAAATACCAAAAGAACCTTATAGAAATTGGATATCTTCACTAGAAGAAGGTTGTGTTTCACAATTTTCATATTTAACTCAAGAAAATCTTGTAGAGTACGATGAATCTAGAGTATTAGAGATATTAGTCAACGCCGAAATGAAACAAAGAGGTTCTTCATTTTTGGAAGAAAAGACGATAAATGAAACGGAAAATTTCTTGATTACTGTTTTAAAAGAATCAAATGAAATATCTAAAAAGGTTTCTGATTTATTGAAAAATCATATAGATGACTTATATCCAAAATATAAGAGATTATATGTAAAAATTATCAGTTCTCCTGAAATAGAAGAAAATTTGAGAAATATTGTTAGAGAAAAATATTTAAAAAGATTTAACAAAGAAAGTTTTGATTCTAACGATCGGAAATTTTTTGAATATCATATAAAACAACAAAATACAGATATAGATATTTTTGAAAAATTACTTAGTATCAATGTGAATGAACTCTCAACACCAAAAGGTGATAATAAACAATTAGATATACTTCATTTTATAAATAGTGAAATGGGATCATATTTTCAATGTTTAATATCATTATTTATAAATCATTCAGGTTATAGAGATGTAATTATTCAAATAATAAATTCAGTAATAGATACCGATTATAGGGAGTTTGCTCAAGGTATTTTATTAAATGAATACAATCCAAACAGAATCAATGTAACTTACAACACCTTTTTAGGATTTGCGTATTATCATTCTACAATTACTGTCGAAGCTGCGGATGTTTTCACAGATGTAGTAAGGGATATTCTATACAAAAAAATTGAGGACAATCAAATTCTTTATAAAGTTTATCTAGTTGCTTTAGAGAGGGTAGATCCAACTATTGATTCGTTTTCTATATCAAAGAATAACTATAGTCAAATGATAAATATCATTTTTACAGAAGACTATGAATTTAGATATTCTAAAGAATGGTTGCGAGCATTATTCAAATCTGACTCAAGTGCGAACTATCTGGTGACAATTTTTTATTTATTATATAATGAAAATCTTAAAGAAAATAGATTTGCTTTATTCATAGAGGAATTAAGTGATTATGTAACAACTTATAATCAGAAATTATCTTTACGAGGAATGAATTATAAATTAAATCATGAAGAACTTAACAATTTTGATTTGTTGAAAAAAATGTTTCTGAAATTAGTGGAGACTGATAAGATAGAGAATGATATTTTCTATCTAGATGGCATCAAAAGTGTACTCCCATTATTATCTTTAGATGAAAGACGAAATGTATTACAACATATTCAAAAACAGAACAATTGTCCTCCTCCAGAGATTGAGGAATTACAAAGAATTATAGTTAATTAAAATTTGTAAAAAAGAGAATAAAAGGTAGACGACGCCTCAGTAAAAATTGACCCGTAAAAATCCAACCATGAAAGCGAAGTTTGAAGCATTGAAGGGGGAGTGAGATTATCTTAAAAACAGGAGTGTTATATGAAAAGAACTATAGAAATTATTAGAACATGGTCAGCTGATAAAATTGAATTAATTTTTCTTAAAATTATATTTAAATATTTGCTGTATTTTTTAGTGTTTTCAACAGTAATGTTTTATGTTTATATTTTTAACCATTCATCGGCCACTTACACAAAGGTATTAACAGTATTTCTTGTCCTTCTTATATTGTTTATTCTTCTATCTAAATTATTACTAGATAGGGCTTTAATTGGTATTTTATTTGAGGATATCAATTTAACAAAGTATCGGGATATAGTTGCTAGAGCTGATGCAAATTCTTTAAATAGAAATGTTCAGATTCTTCCAAAATATTTGGCAAATGCAAGAGTATCTTTTTATAGAGGACACTTCCAAGATAGTTTAGAATTGCTGAATAAAATAAAAAATAGTAATCTAAAAAAATCCAAAAATCTCTACTATTTATTTCATATCAAGTATTATAGCATCCTAAACTTGGTTCATTTGAATGATTGTTTAGAATTGCAAGAATTAATGGTAGAAATTGAAGAACTAACAAGTAATGTTCAATCGCAAATGTTAAAATATCAGGAAGAAATTTTGAGTTTAAAGGCTATTGTTGATATCTATTGCAATAAAATATCAAACGACTATTTCGACACTGCGGAACCAGAAAGTAAGTTAGCTCGAATCATGTTCTCTTATTACGGAGCTCTCAATGCCCAATTAAAAGGAGATGAAGCTCGTGCCCGAAGTTTGTTTGAAAGCATTGCCCATGAAAATCCAGAACTCTTTTATGTTCAGGAAGCTAGGAAGTATTTAGAAAAATGAGCTGATATAGTTTTAAAATCTGTCTAAGATAGAATATGTTGATGTAAAGTGAAAAGGGAATTAGAAAGCAAAAATGAACGGTATTATCAACTTAAAAAAAGAAGCGGGGATGACCTCGCATGATGCGGTTTTTAAACTGCGTAAGATTTTGGGGACTAAGAAGATTGGTCATGGTGGGACCTTGGATCCGGATGTGGTGGGTGTTTTGCCCATTGCGGTTGGCAAGGCGACACGCATGGTCGAGTTTATGCAGGACGAGGGCAAGGTCTATGAGGGGGAAATCACTCTAGGTTATTCAACGACAACTGAGGATGCTAGTGGGGAAGTGGTCGCAGAGACACCTGTTTTATCTCCCTTGGATGAAAAGCTTGTTGATGAAGCAATCGCTAGTTTGACTGGGCCTATTACTCAGATTCCGCCTATGTACTCTGCGGTCAAGGTCAATGGTCGTAAGCTCTATGAGTATGCACGTGCTGGTCAAGAAGTAGAGCGTCCAGAGCGTCAGGTGATCATTTATCAATTTGATCGAACAAGTCCGATTTCTTATGAGGGTCATCTTGCACGCTTTACTTTTCGTGTGAAATGTAGCAAGGGAACCTATATTCGTACCTTATCGGTTGACTTGGGAGAAAAACTTGGTTATGCGGCCCATATGTCACATTTGACACGGACTAGTGCAGCTGGTTTGCAACTAGAAGATGCTCTTACCTTGGAAGAAATTGCTGAAAAAGTGGAGGCTGGTCAATTGGACTTTCTTCATCCTCTAGAGATTGGGACAGGCGACCTTGTCAAAGTTTTCCTAACTCAAGAAGAGGCTACAGAAGTACGCTTTGGTCGTTTTATCGAACTCGAACAAACAGAACAAGAATTAGCTGCCTTTGAAGAAGAGAAATTGCTAGCCATTCTAGAAAAAAGGGACAATCTCTATAAGCCAAGGAAGGTTTTTAGCTAGTCTAACTGGGGTGTATGGATTGGAATTGTTTCCCTAAGACTATCCAAATCAGACTATAAATTTCCCAAAAATTATGATAGAATAGACCACGGATAAAAAAACGGAGGATAGCATGCAAAATAGACCAATCATTATCGGAGTGACAGGTGGTTCTGGTGGGGGTAAGACCAGTGTTTCAAGAGCCATTTTATCGCATTTCCCTGATGAAAAGATTTCCATGATTGAGCATGATTCATACTACAAGGATCAGTCTCATTTGACCTTTGAAGAGCGTGTCAAAACCAACTATGACCATCCTTTTGCCTTTGATACAGACTTGATGATCGAGCAGATTAAGGAATTGTTGGCGGGTCGTCCGGTGGACATCCCGACTTATGACTATACAGAGCATACACGCAGTAGCAAGACCTATCGTCAAGAGCCTCAAGATGTTTTTATCGTTGAGGGGATTTTGGTCTTGGAGGACAAGCGTCTGCGCGATTTGATGGATATCAAGATTTTTGTGGATACAGACGATGATGTGCGCATTATTCGTCGTATCAAGCGTGATATGGAAGAGCGTGGCCGTAGCCTTGATAGCGTTATTGACCAGTATTTAGGTGTGGTCAAACCAATGTATCACCAGTTTATCGAGCCAACTAAGCGTTATGCCGATATCGTCATTCCTGAAGGGGTTAGCAATACCGTGGCTATCGATCTTTTGACGACCAAGATTGCAAAGATTTTGGAAGAAGCTCGAAACAGCAAATAATCAGATGTGGAGGTCTTGCCTCCTTTTTCTATTTTTCCTTCATAATGGTACATAAATGGAGATTTTTAGGCATATTTTTGGTATAATAATACCCATGAAAGAGCAAGAAAATGAATAGTAGGTGGAGATGGAAAAGTATTTATCGGTAACAACTTTGACCAAGTATCTGAAAATGAAATTCGATAAAGACCCTTACTTGGAACGGGTCTATTTAACTGGTCAAGTTTCCAACTTTCGTAAACGACCTACTCACCAATATTTCTCCCTAAAGGATGACCATGCAGTTATTCAAGCGACCATCTGGTCTGGGATTTATCAGAAATTAGGTTTCGAACTGGAAGAAGGGATGAAGATCAATGTGATTGGGCGTGTACAGGTCTATGAACCAAGTGGAAGCTACTCCATTATCATTGAAAAGGCAGAGCCTGATGGGGTTGGGGCGCTTGCGATTCAGTTTGAACAACTCAAGAAAAAATTGGCAGAAGAAGGCCTGTTTCAAGAACGCTTCAAGCAACCTCTGCCCCAATTTTCTAAGAGAATTGGTGTAGTAACCAGCCGTAGCGGAGCCGTTATTCGAGATATTATCACGACCGTCAGCAGGCGATTTCCAGGTGTCGATATTCTGCTCTATCCGACCAAGGTTCAAGGTGAAGGTTCTGCGGAGGAAATTGCTCGAAATATTGCGCGTGCCAATCAACGGGACGATTTGGATTTGCTGATTATTGGTCGTGGTGGTGGTTCCATCGAGGATCTCTGGGCCTTTAACGAAGAGATTGTGGTACGGGCTATTTTTGAATCCCGTTTACCAGTTATCTCTAGTGTGGGGCATGAGACGGATGTGACCTTGGCAGATTTTGTGGCAGATCGCCGCGCTGCGACACCAACGGCTGCTGCTGAACTAGGAACACCTGTGACCAAGTTGGATGTATTAGCTCATTTGCAAAATCAGGAAAAGCGGATGGCAACAGCGGCCCGAAATGTCCTATCGAAGAAACAAGAAGCTTTGAAAAAATGCAGTCAGTCTGTTATCTTTAGACAGCCAGAACGCTTATATGACAGTTATTTGCAACGCTTGGACCAACTGCAACTGCGCTTAAAACAAAGTTTGCGAACACGGATTTCTGATAACAAACAAGTCGTCCAAGCAAGGACGCATCAACTGGTGCAATTATCACCTGTTACTAAAATTCAACGTTATCAAGACCGACTTGGGCAGTTGGATAAGCTCTTACGTAGCCAAATGGCGCTGGTTTATGATGCCAAGGTTGCTGAGGTCAAAAGATTATCAGAAGCCTTACTGATGTTGGATACTAGCCGAATTGTGGCACGTGGTTATGCAATTGTCAAAAAAGAAGATTCAGTAGTCGATTCGGTTGAGAATTTAAAGAAAACAGACCAAGTGACGCTTTTGATGCGAGATGGTCAAGTAGAATTAGAGGTTAAAGATGTCAAAACAAAAGAAATTTGAGGAAAATCTAGCAGAACTGGAGACTATTGTCCAAAGTTTGGAAAATGGTGAAATAGCTTTAGAAGATGCGATTGCGGCCTTTCAAAAGGGCATGGTCTTGTCAAAAGAGCTCCAAGCGACGTTAGACAAGGCTGAAAAGACCTTGGTCAAGGTCATGCAAGAAGACGGAACAGAAAGTGATTTTGAATGAAAAAGCAAGAAAAATTAGCTCTTGTCGAGTCGGCTTTGGAAGACTTTTATGGAGACCAGCAGTTTGCCTCTAGTTTGCGAGAGTCTGTTCTCTATTCCATTCATGCAGGTGGCAAGCGTATTCGACCTTTTCTCTTGTTAGAAGTTCTGGAAGCCTTGCAGGTCGCTATTAAACCTGCTCACGCGCAGGTGGCTGCGGCCTTGGAAATGATTCATACAGGGAGCTTGATTCACGATGATCTTCCAGCTATGGATGATGATGATTACCGTCGGGGACGCTTGACCAATCATAAGAAATTTGGTGAAGCTATGGCCATTTTGGCAGGAGATGCTTTATTCCTAGATCCCTATGCCTTGATTGCGCAGGCAGATTTGCCAAGTCAAATCAAGGTGGACTTGATTGCCAACTTATCTCTTGCTTCAGGAAGTCTGGGCATGGTGGCAGGCCAGGTTTTGGACATGGAAGGTGAACACCAGCATTTGTCTTTGGAAGAACTTCAGACCATTCATGCTAATAAGACTGGAAAACTACTAGCCTTTCCCTTCCAAGCAGCTGCCATCATAGCCGAATTGGCACCTGAAATGCAGGCAAAGCTGAAAACTGTAGGTGAATTGATTGGGCTTGCTTTTCAGGTCAGAGACGATGTGCTGGATGTGACCGCTAGTTTTGAGGAAATCGGCAAGACACCTCAAAAGGATTTGCAGGCAGAAAAATCAACCTATCCTGCTTTGTTGGGCTTGGAAGAGGCCATTGCCTTTTGTAACCAAACTCTGGATCAAGCTAATGCCAAATTAGAAGAAATTTCCCAGCAGATTCCTTTTGATATAGAATCGATTGTAAAAGTAGTAGAAAGTTTGAGAATCAATGGCTAAGGAAAGAGTGGATGTACTAGCTTATAAACAGGGTTTGTTTGAAACGCGAGAACAGGCCAAGCGCGGTGTCATGGCTGGTCTAGTCGTAGCAGTCTTTAATGGAGAACGGTTTGATAAACCAGGGGAGAAAATCCCAGATGACACCGAGCTGAAACTCAAGGGTGAAAAACTCAAGTATGTCAGCCGTGGTGGCTTGAAATTAGAAAAGGCCTTGCAGGTCTTTGATTTGTCAGTAGAAGGGGCAACAACGATTGATATCGGTGCCTCTACTGGAGGTTTTACCGATGTCATGTTGCAGAATGATGCTGAGTTAGTCTTTGCAGTCGATGTTGGTACCAATCAGTTGGCTTGGAAATTACGCCAAGACCCAAGAGTAGTCAGCATGGAGCAGTTCAATTTCCGCTATGCTGAAAAGACTGATTTCGAAAAGGAACCGAGCTTTGCCAGTATTGATGTGAGTTTCATTTCCCTCAGTCTGATTCTTCCGGCCTTGCATCGTGTCTTGACAAATCAAGGTCAGGTTGTGGCTCTAGTTAAGCCTCAGTTTGAGGCAGGTCGTGAGCAGATTGGGAAAAATGGAATCATTCGTGATGCCAAGGTCCATCAACATGTCCTTGAATCTGTCACAACCATGGCAGTAGAGGAAGGGTTTTCAGTCCTTGGTTTGGACTTTTCTCCCATCCAAGGCGGACATGGAAATATTGAGTTTTTAGCGTATTTGAAAAAAGAAGAGTCAGCAAGTAATCAGGTTCTTGCTGAGATTGAAGAAGTAGTAGAGAGGGCGCATAGTCAATTTAAAAATGAATAAAAAAGAGAGACTTGAAAAAATTAGACGATTTGTGACAGATTTTCAAATCGGTACACAAGAAGAAATCGTAGAACATTTGAAAGAAGCAGGTATCACTGCCACTCAGGCAACGGTATCCCGAGATATCAAAGAGCTAGGTATTGTTAAAATTCCTTTGAGAGACAACACCTATGTCTATGAATTGCCAAAATCAATCGTGAAAAGTTTGCAACTGGCTGAAGACAATATCGAATCGGCAGAATTGATGGACAAGATGATCAATCTCCAAGTCATCCCAGGAAATACAGCTTTTGTAAAAGCTCAGTTAACCGAGACTTTTGTGGATAAGATTTTTAGCTGTTTAGCTGATGATAGCTCGATTTTAGTCATTGCCAGAAGTGAAAGTCTAGCTGAGGAAATTTTTGAACAAGTAAAAAATTGGTAGGTCTATATGTTACTTGAAATTTCGATAAAAAACTTTGCCATTATTGAGGCTATTTCCCTCAATTTTGAAAAGGGGATGACTGTCCTGACTGGTGAAACGGGTGCAGGGAAGTCGATTATCATTGATGCCATGAATATGATGTTGGGAGCTCGTGCGACGACAGATGTTATTCGTCATGGTGCGCCAAAGGCAGAGATAGAGGGGCTTTTCTCAGTTGAGAATAGTCGCCTTTTACAGGAAATTTTTGATGAGCAAGGTTTAGAAATGGGTGATGAAATTATCATCCGTCGAGAAATTCTGCAAAATGGTCGTAGTATTAGCCGTGTGAATGGCCAGATGGTTAATCTGTCTGTTTTGCGTGCTATTGGACAACATCTAGTAGATATTCATGGTCAGCATGACCAAGAGGAATTAATGCGTCCCCAACTTCATATCCAGATGTTGGATGAATTTGGTGATGCAACTTTTTGGGAATTGAAAGAAACCTATCAGACGAGTTTTGATGCCTACCGTAAAATGCGTAAGCAGGTTCTGGAAGTCAAGAAAAACCAACAGGAACACAAGGCACGTATCGAAATGTTGGAATTTCAAATGGCAGAGATTGAGGCAGCAAACTTGCAAGCAGGTGAAGACTTGACTCTCAATCAAGAGCGAGATAAACTTCTAAACCATAAAAATATTGCGGATACGTTGACCAATGCCTATAGTATGTTGGACAATGAAGAGTTCTCGAGTCTGGCCAATGTTCGTTCGGCCATGAATGATATGGAGAGTGTCGAAGAGTATGACCCTGACTACCGTGAAATTTCAAGCTCTCTGTCTGAGACCTACTATGTCTTAGAAGACATTAGCAAGCGTTTAGAAGCTATCATTGAGGACCTTGATTTTGACGGCAATCGTCTCATGCAGGTTGAGAATCGTTTGGACCTCCTTCATACCATTACCCGTAAATATGGTGGGACTGTTGATGATGTCTTGCTTTACTTTGCTAAGATTACGGAAGAGTACAATCTCTTGACAGGCAATAATCTTTCTTCTGAAGACATGGAAGCAGAGCTCAAGAAATTGGAAGTTAATCTTGTTGATTTGGCTGGTCAACTTGCATCTGCTCGTCATGACTTAGCTCAGCAGCTTGAAGCTGAGATTAAACAAGAACTGCAAGACCTCTATATGGAAAAAGCCCAGTTTCAGGTTCGTTTTAGCAAGGGCAAATTCAGTCGTGAGGGAAATGAAATGGTTGAGTTTTACATTTCAACCAACCCTGGCGAAGACTTTAAACCCTTGGTCAAGGTTGCATCTGGTGGGGAATTATCTCGTCTCATGCTAGCCATTAAGTCTGCCTTTTCACGTAAAGAGGGCAAGACAAGTATTGTCTTTGATGAGGTGGATACGGGAGTTTCAGGTCGTGTAGCTCAGGCCATTGCACAGAAGATTCACAAGATTGGCCAACATGGTCAGGTTCTGGCTATTTCCCATTTGCCACAAGTGATTGCGATTGCGGATTATCAATTCTTTATTGAGAAGATTAGTAATGACCATTCAACAGTTTCGACTGTTCGTCTCTTGACTGTTGAAGAGCGAGTGGAGGAAGTTGCCAAGATGTTGGCAGGTGATGATGTGACGGAAGCAGCCCTGACGCAAGCCAGAGAATTGTTGAGAAACAGGGAGAAATAAGATGACAGACTATTATGTAATTGGAGATGTTCACGGAAAAGCTGGGATGCTGGAAGACCTTCTCAAAACATGGGATGGTCAGACCCAGTTGCTCTTTCTAGGGGATTTGATTGACCGCGGTGAAGATAGTCGCCGTGTTCTAGAAATGGTTAAGGACTTAGTGGACAATCAAGGGGCGATCTGTTTGTCAGGAAACCACGAGTATATGTTTCTGACTTGGCTCGATAACCCAGAAGAAAGTTATGACCACTATCGTCGTAATGGTGGAGATACAACTATTAACTCTATCCTAGGTCGTCCCTTGGATGCCCCAGTTGATGGAGTAGAAGATGCCCAGCGTGTTGCTACTGAAGCGGCAGATTTGGTCGAATTTATTCGTCAAATGCCATTTGTAGTAGAGACAGACAAGTATATCTTTGTTCATGCAGGTATTGATTTAACCTTGGATGATTGGCATGAAACCACAGATTATAAAAAAGTCTGGCTTAGAAAACCATTCCACGAAGCAGAAAATCATACTGGGAAAACCATTGTCTTTGGTCACACACCGGTTTATGGTTTGTTAAAGCAAGAACGAGGTACAGCTGAGCTTTGGACTACAGAAGATGGTAAGATTGGGATGGACGGAGGAGCTGTCTATGGTGGTGTCCTTCACGGGATTGTCTTTACTGACCAAGGAATGACAGAACATCACTTTATTGAAAATGACGGCTTTGTCGCTGAAGATTAGTACTCCTAGCAGGGTATGGTCTTGTCAAAATGTCAAAAACAATTTATAATAAATAGATACCCTGAAAGGAAGAGAATCATGAACTTAGAAGAATTGAAAAAACGACAGGAGAAGATCCGTAACTTCTCTATTATCGCCCATATTGACCACGGGAAATCGACTCTAGCAGACCGCATTTTGGAAAAGACAGAGACAGTTTCCAGTCGTGAAATGCAAGCTCAGCTTTTAGATAGCATGGATCTAGAACGGGAACGTGGGATTACCATTAAGTTGAATGCCATCGAGCTGAATTATACTGCTAAAGATGGGGAAACTTATATTTTCCACTTGATTGACACGCCGGGGCACGTAGACTTCACCTATGAAGTTTCACGTTCGCTAGCTGCCTGTGAGGGAGCGATTTTGGTCGTCGATGCTGCCCAAGGGATTGAGGCTCAAACCCTTGCCAACGTTTATCTGGCCTTGGACAATGATTTGGAAATCATGCCAGTCATTAACAAAATTGACCTACCAGCTGCAGACCCTGAGCGCGTGCGTACAGAGATTGAAGATGTCATTGGTTTGGATGCCAGTGAAGCAGTTTTGGCATCAGCTAAAGCTGGTATTGGTATCGAAGAAATTCTAGAGCAAATCGTAGAAAAAGTGCCAGCTCCAACAGGTGATGTGACGGCGCCTCTTAAGGCCTTGATTTTCGACTCGGTTTACGATGCCTACCGTGGGGTTATTCTTCAAGTGCGTGTCATGGATGGGGTGGTTAAACCTGGCGATAAGATTCAGCTTATGAGCAATGGCAAGACTTTTGATGTTACGGAAGTCGGTATCTTTACACCCAAGGCAGTTGGTCGTGATTTCCTTGCGACTGGTGACGTTGGTTATATTGCAGCTTCTATCAAAACGGTTCAGGACACTCGTGTGGGTGATACCGTTACCTTGGCAACCAATCCTGCGGCAGAGCCATTACATGGTTACAAACAGATGAATCCTATGGTCTTTGCGGGTCTATATCCTATCGAGTCAAACAAGTACAATGACCTACGTGAAGCCCTTGAAAAATTGCAACTGAATGATGCTAGTCTCCAATTTGAACCAGAAACATCTCAGGCACTTGGATTTGGTTTCCGTTGTGGTTTCCTTGGACTTCTCCATATGGATGTTATCCAAGAACGTTTGGAACGTGAGTTCAACATCGACCTCATCATGACAGCTCCATCCGTTATCTATAAGGTTAATTTGACCGATGGTGAGTCTATGGATGTGTCAAATCCATCTGAGTTCCCAGATCCTACCAAGATTGCGACCATTGAAGAGCCTTATGTTAAGGCGCAAATCATGGTGCCGCAAGAGTTTGTTGGAGCAGTCATGGAGCTAGCTCAGCGCAAGCGTGGGGACTTTGTGACTATGGATTATATCGATGATAACCGTGTTAATGTCATCTATCAAATTCCACTTGCTGAAATCGTCTTCGACTTCTTTGATAAACTCAAGTCTTCGACACGTGGTTACGCTAGCTTTGACTACGAATTGTCAGAGTATCGTCCATCTAAGCTGGTCAAAATGGATATCCTTCTCAACGGAGACAAGGTGGACGCCCTCAGCTTTATCGTTCACAAGGACTTTGCCTACGAACGTGGGAAACTCATCGTTGATAAACTTAAGAAAATTATTCCTCGTCAACAATTTGAGGTTCCTATCCAAGCAGCAATTGGACACAAGATTGTCGCTCGTACTGATATCAAGGCCCTTCGTAAGAACGTACTTGCCAAGTGTTACGGTGGTGACGTTTCTCGTAAACGCAAACTCCTTGAAAAACAAAAAGCTGGTAAGAAACGCATGAAAGCTATCGGATCAGTAGAAGTTCCACAAGAAGCCTTCCTTAGCGTCTTGAGTATGGATGAAGAGTAGAAGTATAAAGAAAAGCATTTTATTGTTGACATACTTTAAATGTCAAACAACAAAGATAAATAAAAGAAGATCAAATGGTCTTCTTTTTTATTTGTTTTACGAATAAATAGATGAGTAGAAAAAGAAATGGAGTTATTTATGAAAATCACAAACTATGAAATCTATAAGTTAAAAAAATCAGGTTTGACCAATCAACAGGTTTTGGCAGTTCTAGAATACGGTGAAAATGTTGATCAAGAACTGTTGTTAGGTGATATTGCAGAAATTTCAGGTTGCCGAAATCCAGCTGTTTTTATGGAACGTTATTTTCAGATAGACGATACGCATTTGGAGAAGGAGTTTCAAAAATTTCCATCTTTCTCTATTTTAGATGACTGTTATCCTTGGGATTTGAGTGAAATATATGATGCGCCTGTACTTTTATTTTACAAGGGAAACCTGGATCTCTTGAAATTTCCTAAGGTAGCAGTCGTGGGAAGTCGTGCTTGTAGCAAACAGGGGGCTAAGTCAGTTGAAAAAGTCATTCAAGGCTTGGAAAATGAACTGGTTATTGTCAGTGGATTAGCCAAGGGGATTGATACAGCAGCTCATATGGCAGCTCTTCAGAATGGCGGAAAAACCATTGCAGTGATTGGGACAGGTCTGGATGTATTTTATCCTAAAGCCAATAAACGTTTGCAAGATTACATCGGCAATGAGCATCTGGTTCTCAGTGAATATGGACCTGCAGAACAACCTCTGAAATTTCATTTTCCTGCCCGAAATCGTATCATTGCTGGACTTTGTCGAGGTGTGATTGTAGCAGAGGCTAAGATGCGTTCAGGTAGTCTCATTACTTGTGAGCGAGCAATGGAAGAAGGTCGTGATGTTTTTGCTATTCCTGGTAGCATTTTAGATGGACTATCAGACGGTTGCCATCATTTGATTCAAGAAGGTGCAAAATTGGTCACCAGTGGGCAGGATGTTCTTGCGGAATTTGAATTTTAAGACAAAATTTTTCTTTCTTAAACAACTTTTCTTCTATATATAGGAGCTAAGTCTTGACAGTTATGGCAAAATGGTTTACACTTTATAAAGTTTATTACTTTGAAAAGGTGTGATACTGTGGCTACGGCAACAAAAAAGAAAAAATCAACAGTTAAAAAAAATTTAGTAATCGTGGAGTCACCTGCTAAGGCCAAGACGATTGAAAAATATCTCGGCAGAAACTATAAGGTTTTAGCCAGTGTCGGGCATATCCGTGATTTGAAGAAATCCAGTATGTCAGTCGATATTGAAAATAATTATGAACCGCAATATATCAATATCCGAGGAAAAGGACCTCTTATCAATGACTTGAAAAAAGAAGCCAAAAAAGCTAATAAAGTCTTTCTGGCGAGTGACCCGGATCGTGAAGGAGAAGCGATTTCTTGGCACTTGGCTCATATTCTCAACTTGGATGAAAATGATGCCAACCGTGTGGTCTTCAATGAAATCACCAAGGATGCTGTCAAAAATGCTTTTAAAGAACCTCGCAAGATTGATATGGACTTGGTCGATGCCCAACAGGCACGTCGTGTCCTGGACCGCTTGGTAGGCTATTCGATTTCTCCTATTTTGTGGAAGAAGGTTAAGAAGGGCTTGTCAGCAGGTCGCGTTCAATCTATTGCGCTTAAGTTAATCATTGATCGTGAGAATGAAATCAACGCCTTCCAGCCAGAAGAATATTGGACAATTGATAGTGTCTTCAAAAAGGGAACCAAGCAATTTCAGGCTTCCTTCTATGGAGTAGATGGCAAAAAGTTGAAACTAACTAGCAATGATGAGGTCAAGGAAGTCTTGTCTCGTCTGACGAGTAAAGACTTTTCAGTGGATCAGGTAGATAAGAAAGAGCGCAAACGCAATGCTCCTTTACCCTATACCACTTCATCGATGCAGATGGACGCTGCCAATAAAATTAACTTCCGTACTCGAAAGACTATGATGGTTGCCCAACAGCTCTATGAAGGGATTAATATCGGTTCTGGTGTTCAAGGTTTGATTACCTATATGCGTACCGATTCGACCCGTATTAGTCCTGTAGCGCAAAATGAAGCAGCAAGTTTCATTACGGACCGTTTTGGTAGCAAGTATTCTAAGCATGGCAGCAAGGTTAAAAATGCTTCTGGAGCTCAGGATGCCCACGAGGCTATTCGCCCATCTAGCGTCTTTAATACACCTGAAAGCATCGCTAAGTATCTTGATAAGGATCAGCTCAAGCTTTATACTCTTATCTGGAATCGTTTTGTAGCTAGCCAGATGACAGCTGCTGTCTTTGATACCATGGCTGTTAAATTGTCTCAAAATGGTGTTCAATTTGCTGCCAATGGTAGTCAGGTTAAGTTTGATGGTTATCTTGCCATTTATAATGATTCTGATAAGAATAAGATGTTACCAGATATGGCTGTTGGAGATGTGGTTAAGCAGATTAATAGCAAACCAGAGCAACATTTCACTCAACCGCCTGCTCGCTATTCTGAAGCGACCCTGATCAAGACCTTGGAGGAAAATGGGGTTGGACGTCCGTCAACCTACGCACCGACCATTGAAACCATTCAGAAACGTTATTATGTTCGCCTTACAGCCAAACGCTTTGAACCGACAGAGTTGGGAGAAATTGTTAACAAGCTTATCGTTGAATATTTCCCAGATATCGTAAACGTGACCTTCACAGCTGAAATGGAAGGCAAGCTTGATGACGTTGAAGTTGGAAAAGAGCAGTGGCAACGTGTCATTGATGCCTTTTACAAACCTTTCTCCAAAGAGGTTGCAAAGGCTGAAGAAGAAATGGAAAAAATCCAAATCAAGGATGAACCAGCTGGATTTGACTGTGAAGTGTGTGGCAGTCCAATGGTTATTAAACTTGGTCGATTTGGTAAGTTCTACGCTTGTAGCAATTTCCCAGATTGCCGTCATACCCAAGCAATCGTGAAAGAAATCGGTGTTGAGTGTCCAAGTTGTCATCAAGGACAAATCATTGAACGTAAAACAAAACGTAACCGCCTCTTCTATGGTTGTAATCGCTATCCAGAATGTGAATTTACCTCTTGGGACAAGCCTGTTGGTCGTGAGTGTCCAAAATGTGGCAACTTCCTCATGGAGAAAAAAGTCCGTGGTGGTGGCAAGCAGGTTGTTTGCAGTAATGGTGATTACGAAGAAGAAAAGATTAAATAAGAGGAGAGTCCTGAAAGTGAATTTCAGGCTCTTTTTGGTTAGAACTTGACAAAATTCATCATTATATGCGAAACTAGAAGAAGATTATTTTAACTAGGAGAAGTTATGCGTTTTATCTATTTGATCATTGGTTTTTTATCACTAGCCTTGGCTATTGTTGGGGTTGTCTTGCCCTTGTTGCCCACAACTCCCTTTCTTTTGTTGTCTATTGCTTGTTTCTCCAGAAGTTCCAAGCGCTTCGAAGACTGGCTTTACCATACCAAGCTCTATCAAGCATATGTAGCTGATTTTCGTGAGACTAAGTCTATTGCGCGTGAACGTAAGAAAAAGATTATCGTCTCTATCTACATTCTCATGGGAATTTCTATTTATTTTGCCCCTCTCTTACCAGTCAAAATCGGTCTGGGAGCTTTGACCATCTTTATCACTTATTATCTCTTCAAGGTCATTCCAGACAAAGAATAGTTAAAATAATAGTTATTTTCCTTGATATAAATGAAAGTATATTCACAACAATATGATATAATAAATTTAAAGTAATAATCAAGGAGAATCAAATGATTTACGAATTTTGTGCTGAAAATGTGACCTTGCTTGAAAAAGCGATGCAGGCTGGAGCTCGTCGAATCGAACTCTGTGATAATCTTGCAGTTGGTGGGACAACCCCCAGCTATGGAGTGACCAAGGCAGCGGTTGAACTGGCTTCTGACTACGATACGACCATCATGACCATGATTCGTCCACGTGGTGGCGACTTTGTCTATAATGAACTAGAAATTGCTATCATGCTAGAAGACATTCGTTTGACTGCTCAGGCGGGAAGTCAAGGAGTTGTATTTGGAGCTTTAACTGCTGATAAGGAGTTGGATAAGCCTAATCTGGAGAAATTGATAGCTGCATCAAAAGGAATGGAAATTGTCTTCCACATGGCCTTTGATGAATTGAGCGATGATGATCAACTGGAAGCTATTGACTGGCTCAGTCAAGCTGGAGCCACTCGTATCCTAACTCGTGCTGGTGTATCTGGTGACTCCTTAGAAAAACGTTTTGCCCACTATCACAGAATTTTGGAGCACGCTAAAGGTAAGATTGAAATTCTACCAGGTGGAGGGATTGACTTGGACAACCGTCAAACCTTTATTGACCAGTTGGGCGTGACACAATTGCACGGAACCAAGGTTGTCTTTTAAAAAATAGAAAGGAACTGCTAGCTTTGGGTAGCAGTTTTCACTTATGTTTGAAATTTTTAAATCCTATCAGTTTAATCAAGAAAAGGCTCGTGTCTATGGTTTTGTAGAAAATAGTGGAGTCTGGACCTATAGTTGCCAGATTTTGCAGGGTGACTTTGTCATGACTGTGTCCGTCACTGCTACTGATGTGTGCTTTCAAGTCTTTGATCAGGAAACGGGTGACCTCTATCCACAAGTCCATATGGGAAGCATGAGGGGAAGTTTTGTCGGAAATGTCCGTGAGGCTTGTCTGGAGATTCTTCACCAGATTCGGAAGGCTTGTTTTGATGTGCAGGATTTTATTTGTTCTCAGACTAAGCGAATCATGACTCAGGTTCAGGAAAAATATGGTAATCAGCTGGAGTATTTGTGGGAGAAATCGCCTGATACGGCAGTGTTAAGACATGAAGGCAATCAAAAGTGGTATGCCGTTTTGATGAAAATCTTTTGGGATAAGTTGGAAAAGGGCAGAGAAGGACAGGTGGAAGCAGTCAACCTCAAGCATGACCAAGTTGCGGACCTGCTTTCAAAAAAGGGAATTTATCCAGCCTTTCATATGAACAAACGCTACTGGATTAGTGTGCCCCTTGATGATACTTTGTCAGATGAAATGGTACTGGAATTGATAGAAAAAAGTTGGAACTTAACCTCTAAAAAATGAAATATTTCAAGGATTTTCAATTAGCGAAATATTCTCTACTGAAGAAATTTTCAGAAAATATTGGATTTTTTCTTGACAAGTGCTTTTGCCTATGCTAAAATACTAAACAAGATATCAAACGAAGGAGAAAGTCAAACATGAAAACAGCTAAGTTTAATCAATTCGCTTTGTTGTTGAGGTACTCGGGCTAGTGCAAAAAAGCATTAGTCCTGTTTGGCTTACCAAGCGGGAGTGAATCAACATCTCGCTTGGACTTCTGAGCGAGATGTTTTTTTAAAACCACATTTGGAAAAGGGGAAATCTTATGAGAACAGTTGAATTTCTAGATACCAGCCTTCGGGATGGAGAACAGACACCGGGTGTTAATTTTTCAATCAAGGAAAAAATTGCTATCGCAAGGCAGCTGGAGAAATGGGGCATTTCAGCCATTGAAGCTGGTTTTCCAGCGGCTAGCCCAGACTCATTTACGGCAGTGCAGGAGATTGCTAAGGCCTTGAAGAAAACAGCGGTGACTGGTTTGGCACGCTCTGTCAAGTCTGATATTGATGCTTGTTATGAGGCCCTCAAGGATGCCAAGTATCCACAGGTTCACGTCTTTATCGCTACCAGTCCGATTCATCGCAAGTATAAGCTCAATAAGAGCAAGGAAGAGATTTTGGAAGCAATTAGTGAGCATGTTTCCTATGCCCGTTCTAAGTTTGAAGTGGTCGAATTCTCTCCTGAGGATGCAACTAGAACAGAGTTGGATTTCCTCTTGCAAGTTGTTCAAACAGCGGTTGATGCAGGGGCGTCTTATATCAATATCCCTGACACGGTTGGATTTACCACACCAGAGGAATACGGAGCTATCTTCAAACACTTGATTGAGAATGTCAAGACAGATCGTCAGATTATCTATTCGCCTCACTGTCATGATGACCTCGGAATGGCAGTGGCAAATAGCCTTGCCGCTGTCAAGAATGGGGCAGGTCGTGTTGAAGGGACTATCAATGGTATCGGGGAACGAGCTGGGAATGCTGCTCTTGAAGAAATTGCAGTGGCTCTCAACATTCGCCAAGATTACTATCAAGCAGAGACCAGTATTGTCCTAAATGAGACTATCAATACGTCAGAAATGGTTTCTCGCTTCTCAGGAATTCCAGTTCCTAAAAACAAGGCCGTCGTTGGAGGTAATGCCTTCTCTCACGAATCTGGTATTCACCAAGACGGAGTCCTTAAAAATCCTCTTACCTATGAAATCATCACTCCTGAATTGGTCGGTGTCAAGAGTAATAGTCTTCCGCTTGGAAAATTGTCTGGTCGCCATGCCTTTGTCGAGAAACTAAGAGAATTGGCCCTAGACTTTACAGAAGAGGACATCAAACCACTCTTTGCGAAGTTCAAGGCACTGGCCGATAAGAAACAAGAAATCACAGATGCAGATATTCGTGCTCTGGTAGCTGGAACCATGGTTGAAAATCCAGAAGGCTTCCACTTTGATGATTTACAACTGCAAACCCATGCAGATAATGACATTGAAGCAATCGTTATCCTAGCCAATATGGATGGTGAAAAAGTCGAATTTAATGCGTCAGGACAAGGTTCTGTTGAAGCAATATTTAACGCTATCGATAAGTTCTTTAACCAATCCGTTCGCTTGGTGTCTTACACTATTGACGCTGTGACGGATGGAATTGATGCCCAAGCTCGGGTTTTGGTCACTGTTGAAAATAGAGATACAGAAACCATCTTTAATGCAGCAGGTCTGGATTTCGATGTGTTGAAGGCTTCTGCTATTGCCTATATCAATGCTAATACCTTTGTTCAAAAAGAGAATGCTGGTGAGATGGGACGCAGTGTTTCCTATCGTGACATGCCAAGTGTGTAAAGGAGGACGCTATGACAAAGAAAATAGTTGCTCTAGCAGGGGACGGAATTGGCCCAGAAATCATGGAGGCTGGTTTAGAGATTCTGGAAGCTCTAGCTGAAAAAACAGGTTTTGACTATGAGATTGATAGACGACCTTTTGGAGGTGCAGGTATCGATGCTGCAGGGCATCCCTTACCTGATGAAACCCTCAAGGTATGTCGTGAAGCAGATGCCATTCTTCTAGCGGCTATCGGTAGTCCTCAGTATGATGGAGCAGCGGTTCGGCCTGAACAAGGCTTGCTGGCTCTCCGCAAGGAACTCAATCTCTATGCTAATATTCGCCCTGTAAAAATCTTTGACAGTCTCAAGCATTTGTCACCTCTCAAACCGGAACGAATTGCTGGTGTGGACTTTATCGTGGTGCGTGAGTTGACAGGTGGGATTTATTTTGGGGATCATATCCTTGAAGAAAGAAAAGCGCGTGATATCAACGACTACAGCTATGAGGAAGTGGAGCGAATTATTCGTAAAGCCTTTGAAATCGCAAGAAATCGGAGAAAAATTCTTACCAGCATCGATAAGCAAAATGTTCTAGCAACATCAAAACTCTGGCGGAAAGTAGCTGAAAAGGTCGCACAGGATTTCCCAGATGTGACCTTGGAGCACCAGCTAGTCGACTCAGCTGCCATGCTTATGATTACCAATCCTGCTAAGTTTGATGTTATTGTAACGGAGAATCTTTTCGGAGATATTCTCTCGGATGAATCAAGCGTTCTATCTGGTACACTTGGCGTCATGCCATCAGCCAGTCATTCTGAAAATGGACCAAGTCTCTATGAACCTATTCACGGTTCAGCACCTGATATTGCTGGTCAAGGAATTGCCAATCCTATCTCCATGATTTTATCTGTTGCCATGATGTTGAGAGATAGTTTTGGACGTTATGAGGATGCGGAGCGTATCGAACGTGCAGTAGAAGCCAGTTTGGCAGCAGGAATTTTAACGAGAGATATAGGAGGTCAGGCTTCGACCAAGGAAATGACGGAAGCTATTATTGCAAGGTTATGAAGTTAGACGAAAAAATTACTCTAGTCCTTTTGATTTGGAATGTCATGGTTTTCTTGATTTATGGCATTGACAAATCCAAGGCAAGGAGAAGAGTTTGGCGCATCCCTGAGAAAATCTTACTCATTTTATCCCTTACTTGTGGTGGTTTTGGTGCTTGGTTAGCAGGAATCACTTTTCAACACAAGACTCGAAAATGGTATTTTAAAACAGTTTGGTTTCTCGGGATGGTGACTACACTAGTAGCCTTATATTTTATTTGGAGGTAATGGATGGCAGGAAAATCGATTTTTGATAAATTATGGGACCGACATGTCATCACAGGAGAAGAGGGGCAACCCCAACTCATGTATGTGGATCAGCACTATATTCATGAAGTGACCAGCCCTCAAGCCTTTCAAGGTTTGCGAGATACAGGTCGCAGATTGAGACGACCAGATTTGACATTTGGAACCTTTGACCACAATGTCCCGACGGTCAATATCTACGATATTCGAGATGTAATTTCCAAGGCTCAAATTGATAAGCTGGCTGAAAATGTTGAGGAGTTTGGAATTGAACATGCGGCCCACGGTTCAGAAAAGCAGGGGATTGTTCACATGGTTGGTCCAGAAACAGGACGGACCCAACCAGGAAAATTCATTGTCTGTGGAGACAGTCATACAGCAACTCACGGGGCTTTCGGAGCAATCGCTTTTGGAATTGGGACCAGTGAAGTCGAGCATGTCTTCGCTACCCAGACACTCTGGCAGGTCAAACCCAAGAAAATGCTGGTGGAATTTACAGGTGTTCCTCAAAAAGGAGTTTATTCAAAGGATTACATTTTAGCCTTGATTGCCAAGTACGGCGTTGCCTGTGGTGTTGGCTATGTGGTGGAATATCGGGGACAAGCGATTGATGCACTGAGCATGGAAGAGCGAATGACCATCTGCAATATGTCTATCGAGTTTGGTTCTAAGATGGGAATCATGAATCCGGACCAAACCACCTATGATTATCTCAAGGGACGAGAATGTGTTCCAGAAGCTTTCGAAGAGGCTGTGGCTGATTGGAACACAATTGTCAGTGATGATGATGCCGTTTACGATAAGGTTATCCAGATGGATGTCTCAGACTTGGCTCCCATGGTGACCTGGGGAACCAATCCTGCTATGGGTGTCGACTTTGATAGTAGATTTCCAGAAATTAAGGATATGAATGATGAACGAGCCTATAATTACATGGACTTGGAGCCTGGTCAAAAGCCAGCTGATATTGAACTAGGCTATATCTTTATCGGTTCTTGTACAAATGCTCGTCTCAGCGACTTGCAACTGGCTGCGCGATTTATCGAAGGGAAGAAAATAGCACCTAACTTAACGGCTATCGTGGTTCCGGGCTCTCGTCCTGTCAAACGAGCTGCTGAGAAGTTGGGTTTGGATAAGGTTTTCATAGATGCTGGCTTTGAGTGGAGAGACCCAGGTTGTTCTATGTGCCTAGGAATGAATCCGGACAAGGTTCCTGATGGTGTCCACTGCGCTTCAACCAGCAACCGCAACTTTGAAGACAGACAGGGCTTTGGTGCTAAGACCCACCTCTGCAGTCCAGCCATGGCAGCAGCAGCAGCTATTGCAGGGCGCTTTGTAGATGTTCGACAAATGCCAGAAGCTCAGTAAGGAGAGGATATGGAGAAATTTACAGTTTATACGGGAACGACCGTTCCTCTCATGAATGATAACATCGATACCGATCAAATCCTACCTAAGCAGTTTCTCAAGTTAATTGATAAAAAAGGCTTTGGTAAGTACCTCATGTATGCTTGGCGTTATCTGGACGACAAGTATACTGAGGATCCTGACTTTGTCTTTAACCGACCTGAATACCGTAAAGCCAGTATTCTTATTTCAGGGGATAACTTTGGGGCAGGTTCTTCGAGGGAGCACGCCGCTTGGGCTCTAGCGGACTATGGTTTTAAGGTTGTGATTGCAGGGTCTTTTGGGGATATTCATTACAATAATGAACTCAATAATGGCATGTTGCCCATTGTTCAGCCCAGAGAGGTGAGAGAGAAACTAGCCCAATTGAAACCAAGCGATCAGATAACTGTGGACTTGGAACAACAAAAAATCATCTCACCAATTGGAGAATTCACTTTTGAAATCGATAGCGAATGGAAACACAAACTCTTAAATGGTTTGGATGATATCGGAATTACTTTGCAGTATGAAGATTTGATTGCTGCTTATGAAAAACAACGACCAGCCTACTGGCAGGATTAGAAAAAATAGAAAAGGAAATAGAACTATGACAAAACACATTCAATGGAACGGAACACTTTCACAAGAAGGCTATGATATTTTAAAAGGTGAGGGCGGATGTATCGTTTGCCCTACTAAAGTTGGCTACATCATCATGACTAGCGACAAGGCAGGACTTGAGCGCAAGTTCGCAGCTAAAGAACGCAATCGTAACAAACCAGGTGTCGTTCTCTGTGGTAGCATGGATGAGCTCCGTGCTTTAGCACAACTCAACCCAGAAATTGAAGCCTTTTACCAAAAACATTGGGACGAAGATATTCTTCTTGGTTGTATCCTTCCATGGAAACCAGAAGCTTTTGAAAAACTAAAAGCATACGGTGATGGCCGTGAAGAACTGATGACTGACGTTCGTGGTACTAGCTGTTTTGTCATCAAGTTTGGTAAGGCTGGTGAACAATTAGCTGCCAAACTTTGGGAAGAAGGCAAGATGGTCTATGCCTCATCTGCAAACCCATCTGGAAAAGGAAACCGTGGTAAGGTAGAAGGTATCGGAGAACGCATCGAAGGAGCAGTTGACCTTGTCATTGAAGCAGACGACTATGTGGCATCTATCCAGCCCGACAAAACGATTGAAACTCGCTACGAGCAAGGCGTGATGGTGTCTATGGTTGATAAAGACGGCAAACTCATCCCGGAACAAGGAGGAGCACGCTCAACTTCACCAGCTCCAGTAGTTATCCGCAAAGGGCTTGACATTGATAAGATTATGATGCACCTGTCAGACACCTTTAACTCATGGGACTATCGTCAGGGCGAGTATTATTAAGATAAAAAAGAAGTCTAGTAGTATGAGGAGATAAAGTCTCTACACTAGGCTTTTTCTTTAGAAATTCTTTTCTTTTTCTATAGAATATGGTATTCTATTTATAAAATATATGTTAATAAGTAATGCTAATATTTAAACATCATTAGCAAAAGGGGTTAGATTGATGAATAAAAGAAAAGTTAGTTTAGAAGATTTTTATAAATGGTATAGTCTAAATAAAGAAGAGTTATTAAATAAGGCAACTGCTGGTGAAAAGTTTAATGATAAATTAAAAGAAGAGTTTCTCCAGGAATGGCCTTTGAATAGGATTTTAACAATGTCAATCGATGAATATGTAATAGGAAAGGGACAGCAAAATAAGTCTTTATGCTACGCTCTTGAGAAGGGAAAATATAAAAATCTATTTCTTGGAATTTCTGGTGGCTCAGCTTCAAAATTCGGGATTTATTGGAATGAAAAAACAAAGAGTTATAAAGATCAAGGCAATAAAGTCATTCCGCTTTCAGAGTTGGATCAGCGATTTTCAAAATTAAAATCAGATTTGTATGAAATTATCAAAGAAGGTATTCGTTTTAACTTTGAAAATCCTATTTTTGATATGAAAAGATCAACAAATGAATTTATTGGTCGTTCTGCTATGGTGACAAAATTACTTTGTATCTATTCTGAGGGAGATCCTTTCTTTGGTGTAAATATTAATAGTCAGAAAGAATTTTGGAACCACTTTGTTTCTCAGACAAATCAAGGTGGACCTTATCTGCAAAATCATAAAATAATTGAACTGGTGTCTAAAACTTATCCTGAGTTGGAGCCATCGAAATTAGGAACTATGCTTTTTGAGTATTCTAAGCTCTTTATGGAAAATAAGGAAGACAATAGTACAATGGATTCATCAAACAATTTTCGTCATCAATTAACTCAATCTCTATTAAAGTCTCCAAACCTTATCCTCCGTGGGGCACCAGGTACGGGAAAAACACGCTTAGCCAAAGATATAGCCAAAGAGTTAACAAATGGTAATAAAGACCAAATCGGCTTTGTACAGTTTCACCCATCTTATGACTATACGGATTTTGTAGAGGGATTGAGACCGGTATCTAATGGAGATGGTACCATTGAGTTTAAACTAGAGGATGGTATTTTTAAGAAGTTTTGTCAGAAAGCTAGAGACGCTAAGAAAACTGGAGGCCAAGATAATTTCGTCTTCATCATTGATGAGATCAATCGAGGTGAGATTTCTAAGATTTTTGGTGAACTCTTTTTCTCTATTGACCCTGGCTATCGTGGTGAAAAGGGATGTGTTTCTACTCAGTATGCTAATTTACATGAGACTGATGAGAAATTTTATATCCCTGAAAATGTCTATATTATCGGAACTATGAATGATATTGACCGTTCAGTAGATACCTTTGATTTTGCTATGCGTCGTCGCTTCCGTTTTGTTGAAGTTACTGCCGAGAGTCAAGTTGGTATGCTAGACGATGTTCTCGGTGATGAAGCAAAAGAAGCGAAAAAACGTTTAAGAAACTTGAACGCTGCTATTGAAAATATTCAGGAATTAAACAGTCATTACCATATCGGGCCAAGTTATTTCCTTAAGTTGAAGGATGTAGATTTTGACTATGAATTACTCTGGTCTGATTATCTCAAACCACTTTTGGAAGATTATGTACGTGGTTCTTATGAAGAAGTTGAAATTCTTGAAACATTGAAAAAAGCATTCGATTTGACAAAGAATGAGCAAAAAGATCAGGCAGTAGCTGATGATAATGAAGGCGATGAAAACGATGATGCGGATTACTGATAATCAACACAAGATTGTTAAAGAAAAATTTGTTGAAGAATATCCTAAACTAAGCAATCTTCTTTTAGATAGAACCTTGGAAAGTCTATCCCAAGATGAACGTGTTTTCATTTTTCCAAATGATTTGAAGAATTCTCCTGACTTAGAGAAGGACCAAAAAATCTTTGAAACAATTAATCAGAAAATCAAGACTGGAAATGTGATTGGTTTTTTGGGGTGTGGTCAGGAAAGATTAACGATCTCTTCTCGATTTTCGAGTGAAAGTGATGACTATTTTTTACATTATCTATTGCAAAAGGTTCTACATATCAATCTGACTAGTTTAGATGTTGCTTTGTCGCGTGAAGATAGACTCTATCAACTTTTGATGTATCTCTTTTCCAAGTATCTTCAAGCTGCTCTCCGAAAAGGTCTTTATAAGGAATACCATAGATTTTCTCATAACGACAGTCATGTTAAGGGAGTGATTGATGTAAGAAACCATATCAAGAAAAATCTTCCTTTTACGGGAAATATTGCCTATACAACAAGAGAGTTCACCTATGATAATCCCCTCATGCAGCTAATCCGTCACACTATTGAATACATTAAGAATCAGAAAAGCATTGGGCGAGAGGTTCTTGATAATCTCTTAACTAGTCGTGAAAATGTAGCAGAAATCGTGCGGGTAACTCCTTCTTATAAACTAGCTGATCGTGCTAAGATTATTCGACGAAATCAATCTAAACTTTTGCGTCATGCATACTTTCACGAGTACAGAAAGTTACAAGAACTTTGTCTGATGATTCTAAACCAAGAAAAGCACAGTTTAGGGTATCAAGATCAAAAAATCCATGGTATTCTTTTTGATATTGCCTGGCTTTGGGAAGAGTATGTTCATACTTTATTGCCAAAAGATTTCATCCATCCACGAAATAAAGAAAAACTAGGTGGTATTTCGGTATTTTCTGTTGGGAAACGGAAAGTATATCCAGATTTTTATCAAGAAGAGCTTAAAATAGTATTAGATGCTAAGTATAAAAAACTGGAATTGACTGAAAAAGGAATCAACCGTGAGGACTTATTCCAGCTGATTTCCTATTCTTATATTTTGAAAGCTGAGAAGGCTGGTCTTGTTTTTCCGAGCGAGGACAAGGTTATTGATAATGAGATAGGAAAGCTAGCAGGTTATGGAGCTTTGTTAAAGAAATGGTCTATCCAAATTCCTCAGAACTTTTCATCCTATCGTGAATTTTGTGAAATGATGGAAAACTCCGAAGAAATTTTTAAAAGGAATATTACTAAAGAAGTGGGGAGAAAATAATCTCTCCTCTTTCTTTTGTTTTTGATACAAGTGAAATCCGAACAATATATTTTAATTTATAAAATTATTTGACAAAAACTGTACTTTAGTTTATAATGAATTAAGGAAACGTCGGAAAAGGCGTAGTGATGCGAGAGCATAGGTAGGTCATTACAAAAGAAACGAGACATTGATATGTTAAATGAATTTCCAATTTTTGATTATGAAGATATTCAATTGATTCCAAATAAATGTGTGATTAAAAGTCGCGCAGAAGCGGATACAAGTGTCACTCTAGGAAATCACATCTTTAAACTACCTGTTGTGCCAGCTAATATGCAGACGATTTTGGATGAAAATGTAGCAGAGCAACTGGCTAAAGGAGGTTACTTCTACATTATGCATCGTTTTGATGAGGCAGGACGCATTCCTTTTATTAAGCGTATGCACGATCAAGGGCTCATTGCTTCTATATCTGTTGGTGTTAAGGATTATGAGTATGATTTCGTTAGCCAGCTCAAGGATGATGCTCCTGAGTTCATCACGATTGATATTGCCCATGGTCATGCGGATAGCGTGATTTCTATGATTCAACACATCAAGAAAGAATTGCCAGATACCTTTGTCATTGCTGGAAATGTGGGAACACCAGAAGCTGTGCGTGAATTGGAAAATGCTGGTGCGGATGCTACTAAGGTTGGAATCGGACCTGGTAAGGTTTGTATTACCAAGGTTAAGACTGGTTTTGGTACAGGTGGTTGGCAGTTGGCTGCTCTCCGTTGGTGTGCTAAGGCTGCACGTAAACCGATTATCGCTGATGGAGGAATTCGTACTCATGGTGATATTGCCAAGTCTATCCGCTTCGGTGCCAGCATGGTCATGATTGGTTCCCTCTTTGCAGGACATATCGAAAGTCCAGGGAAAACGATCGAGGTTGATGGTGAACACTTCAAAGAATATTATGGTTCAGCCTCTCAATACCAAAAAGGAGCCTATAAAAACGTCGAAGGAAAACGCATCTTGCTTCCTGCCAAAGGTCATTTACAAGACACTTTAACTGAGATGGAACAAGACCTTCAAAGTGCTATTTCTTATGCAGGTGGACGTCAGGTTGCTGACCTTAAACACGTTGATTATGTTATCGTGAAAAACTCCATCTGGAATGGGGATGCTTCCCACTAAGACGGGCTATCCGTCTAGAAAAAAACTTGTTATTAGAGCAAATTTCTGTTATAATAAAACAAGTTTCCACCCTTAGTGTAATGGATATCACGTAAGATTCCGGTTCTTGAGATGGGGGTTCGATTCCCTCAGGGTGGATGTAAACATCCTAAAAAAGCCTTTAATAGGGCTTTTTTCTTTATCTTTCCCCAAATTTGCCTCTAAAACTGAAAACATTATTCTAAAGAATACCCAAATCTCTTCCAGTCCCGTTTTAGAGTGACTCAGGGGGCTTTTTTTGATATAATAAAAAGGACTGTTATCAGTTAGAAAGAGGTTGGTATGAAAGAATTACAAACTGTACTAAAGAACCATTTTGCAATCGAATTTGCAGACAAAAATTTACTGGAGACTGCCTTTACTCATACGAGTTATGCCAATGAGCACCGCCTCTTAAAAATTTCACACAATGAACGCTTGGAATTTTTAGGAGACGCTGTTCTACAGTTATTGATTTCAGAATATCTGTATAAAAAATATCCTAAAAAGCCTGAGGGTGACTTGTCTAAACTCCGTGCCATGATTGTCCGCGAGGAAAGTTTGGCTGGTTTTGCGCGTGATTGCCAGTTTGATCAGTTTATCAAACTTGGTAAAGGGGAAGAAAAGTCTGGTGGACGCAATCGTGATACCATTCTTGGTGATGCCTTTGAAGCCTTTCTTGGTGCCCTTCTTTTGGACAAGGATGTGGCCAAGGTCAAGGAATTTATCTATCAAGTCATGATTCCTAAGGTTGAAGCAGGCGAATTTGAGATGATTACAGACTACAAAACCCATCTCCAAGAGTTACTTCAGGTCAATGGCGATGTGGCTATTCGTTATCAGGTGATTTCTGAAACGGGTCCTGCCCACGATAAGGTCTTTGATGTAGAAGTTCTTGTCGAAGGTAAGAGCATTGGTCAAGGTCAAGGTCGTTCTAAGAAACTAGCAGAGCAGGAAGCTGCCAAAAATGCCGTTGAGAAAGGGCTGGATTCATGTATTTAAAGGAAATCGAAATTCAGGGATTCAAGTCTTTTGCTGATAAGACCAAGGTCGTCTTTGACCAAGGTGTGACGGCAGTTGTTGGACCCAATGGATCTGGAAAGTCGAATATTACAGAAAGTCTGCGTTGGGCTTTGGGGGAGTCAAGTGTTAAGAGTCTCCGTGGGGGCAAGATGCCGGACGTCATTTTTGCTGGAACTGAAAGTCGCAAACCGCTCAATTATGCTTCTGTAGTTGTGACTCTGGATAATCATGACGGATTTATCAAGGATGCAGGTCAAGAAATCAGGGTAGAACGCCATATCTATCGTAGCGGAGATAGCGAATACAAGATTGACGGTAAGAAAGTCCGTCTGCGTGATATTCATGATCTTTTCTTGGATACAGGTTTGGGACGAGATTCCTTCTCTATTATTTCTCAAGGGAAGGTTGAGGAGATTTTCAACTCCAAGCCTGAAGAACGTCGTGCCATTTTCGAAGAAGCTGCTGGAGTTTTAAAATACAAGACTCGCAGAAAAGAAACTGAGAGCAAACTGCAGCAAACCCAGGATAATCTAGACCGCTTAGAGGACATTATCTACGAGTTGGATAATCAAATCAAGCCTCTGGAGAAGCAAGCTGAGAATGCCCGTAAGTTTTTAGACTTGGAAGGTCAACGCAAGGCTATTTATTTAGACGTGCTGGTTGCTCAAATCAAGGAAAATAAGGTTGAACTAGACTCGACAGAAGAAGAGTTGGCTCAGTTTCAGGAACTCTTGACTAGTTATTACCAAAAGCGTGAAAAATTAGAAGAAGAAAATCAAACTCTTAAAAAGCAACGCCAAGATTTACAGGCTGAAATGGCTAAAGACCAGGGCAGTTTGATGGATTTGACCAGTCTAATCAGTGATTTAGAGAGAAAATTAGCCCTATCGAAACTGGAGTCCGAGCAAGTAGCCCTGAATCAACAGGAAGCACAAGCCCGTTTGGCTGCTTTAGAGGATAAGAGAAATGCTCTAAGTCAGGAAAAGGCTGAAAAAGAAAGCTCTTTAGCCCTCTTGGAAGAAAATCTAATCCAAAATAATCAAAAACTCAATCGATTAGAGGCTGAATTACTGGCTTTTTCAGATGATCCAGATCAGATGATTGAGCTCTTACGTGAACGCTTTGTAGCCCTTTTACAAGAAGAAGCGGATGTCTCAAACCAACTGACTCGTATTGAGAATGAGTTGGAAAATAGTCGTCAGCTATCTCAAAAACAAGCAGATCAACTAGAAAAGCTGAAAGAACAGTTAGCTACAGCTAAAGAGAAGGCTGGTCATCAAAAAGACGAGCTTGAAACTGCCAAGGAGCAGGTTCAGAAATTACTGGCCGACTATCAAATCTGTGCCAAGGAGCAAGAGGAGCAGAAAACTTCTTATCAAGCTCAACAAAGCAAACTCTTTGACCGTCTGGATAGTCTCAAAAACAAGCAGGCTAGAGCCCAAAGTTTGGAAAACATCCTGAGAAATCATAGTAACTTTTATGCAGGTGTTAAGAGTGTTCTCCAAGAAAAAGACCGCCTTGGTGGGATTATTGGAGCAGTTAGTGAGCACCTGACCTTTGATGTGCATTATCAAACTGCTCTAGAGATTGCGCTTGGAGCAAGTAGCCAGCATATCATCGTAGAAGATGAAAACGCGGCAACAAAAGCTATTGATTACCTCAAACGAAACAGAGCCGGTCGTGCAACCTTCCTTCCATTGACAACAATCAAGGCGCGTACGATTTCTAGTCAGAACCAAGATGCTATCGCTGCAAGTCCGGGATTTTTGGGCATGGCAGATGAGTTAGTTACTTTCGATACTAGACTGGAAGCCATTTTCAAGAACTTGCTAGCTACGACGGCTATCTTTGATACCGTAGAACATGCGCGTGCAGCAGCTCGCCAGGTTCGTTATCAGGTTCGTATGGTGACATTGGATGGGACAGAACTTCGTACAGGTGGTTCCTATGCAGGTGGAGCCAATCGTCAGAATAACAGCATCTTCATCAAGCCAGAACTGGAGCAATTGCAAAAAGAAATTGCTGAAGAGGAAGCAAGTCTTCGTTCAGAAGAGGCGACTTTGAAGACCTTGCAAGATGAGATGGCTAGATTGACAGAAAGTTTAGAAGCTATCAAATCTCAAGGAGAGCAGGCTCGTATTCAGGAGCAAGGCTTGTCCCTCGCTTATCAGCAGACCAGTCAGCAAGTTGAAGAACTAGAAACGCTTTGGAAACTTCAAGAAAAGGAATTAAATCGCCTTACTGAAGGAGATTGGCAAGCAGACAAGGAAAAATACCAAGAGCGTCTTGCTAGCATTGCCAGTGATAAGCAAAATCTGGAAGCTGAGATTGAAGAGATTAAGTCTAATAAAAACGCCATCCAAGAACGCTATCAAAACTTGCAGGAAGAGGTAGCGCAAGCTCGCCTGCTTAAGACAGAACTGCAAGGGCAAAAACGTTACGAAGTTGCGGATATTGAACGTTTAGGCAAGGAATTGGACAATTTAGATATCGAACAAGAGGAAATCCAGCGCCTTCTTCAAGAAAAGGTTGACAATCTTGAGAAAGTTGATACGGATTTGCTCAGTCAACAGGCCGAAGAAGCCAAAACTCAAAAAACAAATCTTCAACAAGGTTTGATTCGCAAGCAGTTTGAGTTGGATGATATAGAAGGTCAACTGGATGATATTGCCAGTCATTTGGATCAGGCTCGCCAGCAGAACGAGGAGTGGATTCGCAAGCAAACACGTGCTGAAGCCAAGAAAGAAAAGGTTAGCGAGCACTTACGCCATTTACAAAGCCAATTAACAGACCAGTATCAGATTAGCTATACAGAAGCTTTAGAAAAGTCTCATGAGTTGGAAAATCTCAATCTGGCAGAGCAAGAGGTTAAAGATTTAGAGAAGGCTATTCGCTCGCTGGGTCCGGTCAATATAGAAGCTATTGACCAGTACGAAGAAGTTCACAACCGTCTGGATTTCCTAAATAGCCAGCGAGATGACATTTTGTCGGCGAAAAACCTGCTCCTTGAGACTATTACTGAGATGAATGATGAGGTCAAGGAACGCTTTAAGTCAACCTTTGAAGCTATCCGTGAGTCCTTCAAAGTGACCTTCAAGCAGATGTTTGGTGGAGGTCAAGCAGACCTGATTTTGACTGAAGGAGACCTGCTGACAGCTGGGGTTGAGATTTCTGTTCAACCTCCAGGTAAGAAAATCCAGTCGCTTAACCTCATGAGTGGTGGTGAAAAAGCTCTATCGGCTCTTGCTTTGCTTTTCTCCATTATTCGTGTCAAGACCATTCCATTTGTCATCTTGGATGAGGTGGAAGCTGCGCTGGATGAAGCCAATGTTAAACGTTTTGGGGATTACCTCAATCGATTTGACAAGGACAGCCAGTTTATCGTTGTGACCCACCGTAAGGGAACCATGGCAGCGGCTGATTCTATCTATGGAGTGACCATGCAAGAATCAGGTGTCTCAAAAATTGTTTCGGTGAAGTTAAAAGATTTGGAAGAAACAGTAGACTAGTTACCATACGATAGCATCTCTTAGGGGATGCTATTTTTTAAATAACATCTTGAATGATTTTTTAAGATCAGTTCAGGGGCAAAAAACGACATTTGGGATTTCCTTTTAGCGAAAAGGCTTTCTCTATGATATAATAGTTTCATGATTACAACAGTACCTATAAAAAATGAAAAAGACATCGCAGTACCGGATAAAACAGTTCTTGTATTAGGCTATTTTGACGGTATTCATAAGGGACATCAGAAGCTTTTTGAAGTAGCTAGTAAGGCTTCGATGAAAGATTATCTTCCAGTTGTCGTGATGACCTTTACAGAGTCCCCTAAGCTCGCATTACAGCCTTATAAGCCAGAATTAATGCTTCATATTGTTAGCCATGAAGAACGAGAACATAAGATGAAATGGCATGGAGTAGAGGCTCTTTTCTTACTTGACTTTAGTAGTAAATTTGCTAGTTTAACTGGTCAAGAGTTCTTTGATACCTATGTTAGAGCATTGAAACCAGCGATTATCGTAGCGGGATTTGATTACACGTTTGGTTCTGATAAGAAAACTGCGGATGATTTGAAGGATTATTTTGATGGAGAAATCATCATTGTTCCTCCTGTTGAGGATGAAAAGGGGAAAATTAGTTCTACTCGTATTCGTCAAGCTATTCTTGATGGAGATGTCAGAGAAGCTGGTCATTTACTTGGCACTCCTCTACCATCACGTGGAATGGTTGTTCATGGCAATGCTCGTGGACGGACTATCGGTTATCCAACAGCAAACTTAGTTTTAAGAGATCGAACCTATATGCCAGCTGATGGTGTTTACGTAGTCGATATTGAAGTGCAGCGTAAAAGATATCGTGGAATGGCGAGTGTCGGGAAAAATGTTACTTTCGATGGAGAAGAGCCACGTTTTGAAGTCAATATTTTTGATTTTTCAGACGACATTTACGGTGAAACAGTCATTGTTTACTGGTTAGACCGTGTCCGTGAAATGGTCAAATTTGACTCTGTTGAAGAACTGGTAGATCAACTCCAGAAGGATGAAGAAATTGCTCGGAATTGGAAGGATGGATATTCTGTCATTTAAAGGTCTCAGGTATAGAAAACGTCTGAAAAAGCTACTAGATGGATTAGTTATTTTGGTAGTAGTTTTGATAGTTTGATACAAAGTACTTTCAGTCCTCCTAGTTTCCTATTTTAGTAACTGTTTATGTTCAAATTATAGACGAGGCTTTATTATGCAAACGCAAGAAGAAATGAATGTACTGGTACCTGAAAAATTAGCAGAAATTGAGCGTGATTTCGATGTCACAGTTTTGTGGGCTATTGAGTCTGGTAGTCGTGTATGGGGCTTTGAGTCTCCCGATAGTGACTTTGATGTACGATTTATCTACAAACACAAGCAAGATTTTTATCTCCGTTTGAATGAACAGCGCGATGTTATCGAACTACCAATTGACGATACTTGGGATGTGAGTGGCTGGGATTTAGACAAGACTTTAAAACTACTTTATAAGTCTAATCCTACACTGTTTGAATGGTTACAGTCACCAATTGTTTATCAACAAACAGATTTTATCGAGCGCATACGTCCACTTGCAACCCAGTATTTTTCTGAGAAAAAAATGCTGTACCATTACTTGAACACTGCAAGAACTCAAATGAATAAGTATCTTTCAGGAGACAAGGTCAAACCTAAAAAGTATTTCTATGCGCTGCGTCCTATTTTGGCTTGTCGCTGGATTGAAAAATATCATTCTGTTCCACCGATTTTGTTTGATGATTTGGTCAAAGAATTACTTCCTTCTCAAATGCAGGAGCATGTATCAAGGTTACTTGACATTAAGATAAACGGTCCTGAAAGTATGGAAATTGATCCGATAATACCGATTCAGTACTACATCATCAAAAACATCAAAGAGTTGGATGCATACGTTCAAAGTGTTAGTGAGGAAAAGAAAGACTGGAAAGCTCTAAATCAATTTTTTCTTGAAGAATTAGGGCATGACTGAGGTTGTTTATGGGTAAATGGACATGTAAATGCGGGCAAGCAATGAACAACCATAGCTCACCCGATACAAATGCTTATTCAGTTTATTCGGATGAGTTGTTTGAAGAAATCATGAATAAAGCTGACGACCATAATAAAATTTCTTATGAAGACATTTCAGAGGCTTCATTTTATATGTGGAAGTGTCCTAAATGCGGTAGTTTCATGGTTTTTGGCGAAGACGGAGATGGAGATCGCTTTACTTTTTATGAACGCCAAGAAGTTGAAAAGGTCGAGCCTCTCTTTGATCCGGATCAAGAGTTAAATATCGTTGTTGTTGAGTTTCAGGAGGGAGGAAATGGCTATACTTATATCTGCGATGACCCAAATATCCATATTGGGCACGCTGTTATTGTCCCAGTAGGGAAGGAAAATACTGAAAAAACTGCATTAGTTGTGCAGAAGTATCATGCCCTACCAAGGGATATTACTTTTCCTGTTCAAAAGTTAAAACGTGTCATTCGTAGGTATTCATATTTCGACCCAATCACTTCGAAAAACGTTTGTAGAAATTTAATTAAGCTTGGAAGAATTTTTGATGCTTGCTCTAAAAACTCTAAACCAGCGCCTCAGCAAACATATTACGTTATCAAAACTCCCTTAGGCTATTTCTGGTTAGAATTAAATGGAGTTCCGATTCCAATGAAAATCACACAGATTCAAGTCAAAGATAAAAAATACCAAGTTGATAGCGCCCTTTATGTAAAACCTTCAGAGATTAACTGCAGAAGATTCTATGAACTAGAATTATGTGCAGATTTTGATATTGATGCTTCGAGATGGATCGATGTTCTCTCGGATGAAAACGTTTGGGGAAATACTTGGGAACAAAATGGTCTTCAATTTGGTATTACTGCAGGGGAGTCTCCAGAATTTGAAGACGAAGTTGTAGCAAGAAAGTATAGTCGTGTCCCACTTTATTATGACTGGCACCCTGAATTTGAAGATTATTATGGATTCAGCTTAGCTTGGAAAAAATACGAGTCTGATAGCGATTTGTCAATAGATTTTTATACAACATAAGAAAGTTATAAAACATCAAAAATGACATCTTACTATAGACTATTTAACAAAAAACGAACAGGCTCTTTTTCTGTCATTCAGAAGAGAACTTGTTCGTTTTGTTTTTAATGGATTTAGTTTGCTTTTTAAAACACGCGATACACATAGGGATTCTCTGGTTTATCGACTTTAGTAAAGCTATCGATTTCCAAGGTTGGGAGGTTTTGTTTGAGTTCTTTATGATAGTGATTGACCAGTTTTCCTTTGGCTGTTATCCAGGTGTTGTTCTCATACTGACGGGTATTTCCCTTGGTCAGCAATCCATAGACACCGGAATCTGCGATACAGTGGATAATGCCGAAGCGGAACAGAAATTGACTATCAGCATGACTGGGGTCATTATAGACAAAGCCTGTGAACTGGACTGTCTTGCCCTCAAATTCATCTGGATAGTCATAAATAGCCTCCATGACTTCCATATAGTTTTCATTCGTAATCTGAATACTATCTTGGGACAAGTATTTATCTGCTGCCGTTCGCATCTCCTTTTCATAGGCTGATTTTGAAAAATAAGAACTGGTATCTGGTTTCAAATATTGGCTTGTCGTCCCTTCACTTGTCTGAATGGCTTGATCAGTGCCTTCTGATAAGGGGAAATGATAGCCTTTGGCAGAAACGGTCTGAGAATCCAAGCTAACAGTTGGGAAAGTTAAGCCGACGACAATTGGAATGGCAAGAAGAGCAATACTAGTTCCTTTAGCTAATCGGCTATTCAGATGACTATGGGTTTTGACTGGCTTCATCCAGATATACAGTTGAACAATTGCCAAAATAAAGGAAAGTACCATGGAAATATAGGCCAGATAGGAATAGTGCATGTTGATGTACTGGTTTAATTTGCCCGACAGATGGAGATAAATGGTCAGTTCAAAATAGCCAGCTAAAACTAAAAATCGAATCATAGAATGACTCCAATCAATAGAGAATATACTAAGACAACGAGTGTCACAATCGTTATGAAGTGACTGATAAATCGTGCTTTCAAGTAATTTTTCATCATGAGAATATTTTTGATATCCAGCATTGGGCCAATGACGAGAAAGGCCAAAACTGGTGCTAAGCCGAAACTCGAGAGAAGAGAAGCCCCGATAAAAGCATCGGCTTCACTACAGAGCGAAAGAAGAAAGGCCAAAAGCATCAAGAGCAGGATGGCAAAAAGAGGGGTTGCGCTGATAGAAGTCAGAATCCGAGTCGGAACATAGACCTGTATCATAGAGGCAAAGAGACAGCCGAATACCAAATAACGTCCCGTATCAAAAAATTCATCAATTGCTTGCACAAAGACCTGAAAAACTTTTTTTGCAGGGCTCAAGTGAGAAAAATCGTGCTCATGACAGGCCAAACGATTTTCTTTTTGAATCGGTTCTTGCCAGAAAAATCCTAGAAAAATCCCAAGTATCACAGCTACAAGAATGGAACCTAGAGCTCGTAACAGAGCGACATGGAAGGAGTTGCCAAAGGCAGAATAGGTCGCAAAGAGAACAATGGGATTGATGACAGGTGCTGTTACGAGAAAGGGAACGGCCGTGTAACTGGGAACCTTTTTTTCCAGAAAACGATTGATAATGGGGACGATTCCACATTCACAAGAAGGGAAAAGTATCCCGACAAAGGTCCCAAAAAAGATTCTCCCCCAACGATTTCGAGGGAGAAAATGATAAACCTTGTCAGGTGTGATATAAACCTCAATCAGTCCTGAGACAATACTTCCTATCAGAACGAAGGGTAGGGCTTCAATGATAATGGAGAGAAAAATAGCCCCAGTTTGAAGCACACTAGACGGGAGTTGTTGGAAAGCAGTCATCTAGTTTTTCTTTTCTGCTTTGGCTTTTTTCTCTTTGTCATCAGGGAAAGTGACTTGTTTCAAATCAGGGAGTTTCGCAAACTCTTCAAACATCTTGTCTAAGTCATCAGTTTTTGTAAATTTTACAGCCATAGGTGTACCTCGATTCTAAATTCTACCTCTATTATACTATTATTTTGAGGAAAAGGGCGGTTTTTAATTTGTTTTCGATAGTTGATATTCTTCGAAAATCTCTTCAAACCACGTCAGCTTCGCCTTGCCGTAGATATATGTAACTGACTTCGTCAGTCTTATCTGCTACCTCAAAACGGTGTTTTGAGCAACCTGCGGCTAGCTTCCTAGTTTGCTCTTTGATTTTCATTGAGTATGAAAGGGATTGGAGCAAGCCTTCCAGCTTGTGGTATAATAGGTTTATGGATAAAAAATATGAAAAAATCTCTCAGGATTTGGGAGTGACGTTAAAGCAAATTGATACCGTTCTAAGTTTGACTGCTGAAGGGGCGACGATTCCCTTTATCGCGCGTTATCGCAAGGACATGACTGATAGTCTGGATGAGGTGGCGATTAAGGCCATTATTGACTTGGATAAAAGTCTGACAAATCTCAACGACCGTAAGGAAGCTGTTTTAGCTAAGATTCAAGAGCAAGGCAAGCTGACCAAGAAGTTGGAAGAAGCTATCTTAGCTGCCGAAAAACTAGCAGACGTAGAAGAGCTCTATCTTCCATACAAGGAAAAGCGTCGGACCAAGGCAACTATTGCCCGTGAAGCCGGACTCTTCCCACTTGCTCGCTTGATTTTGCAGAATGTAGCTGGCTTAGAGAAGGAAGCTGAAAAGTTCGTCTGTGAAGGATTTGCGACTGGTAAGGAGGCCTTGGCTGGTGCAGTTGATATCTTGGTTGAAGCCTTATCGGAAGATGTCAATTTACGCGCTCTAACTTATCAGGAGGTGCTTAGACACTCTAAACTCACTTCTCAAGTCAAGGATGAAAGTCTTGATGAAAAGCAGGTCTTTCAGATTTACTATGATTTTTCTGAGACAGTTGGAAATATGCAGGGTTATCGTACCTTAGCCCTCAATCGTGGGGAGAAGCTAGGTGTCTTGAAGGTCGGTTTTGAACATGCGACGGACCGTATTCTTGCCTTCTTTGCTACTCGTTTCAAGGTGAAAAATGCTTATATTGATGAAGTGGTTCAGCAATCTGTTAAGAAAAAAGTCTTGCCTGCTATCGAGCGCCGTATTCGGACAGAATTGACTGAAAAAGCAGAAGAAGGAGCTATCCAACTCTTTTCTGACAACCTGCGCAATCTCCTTTTGGTTGCTCCATTGAAAGGGCGTGTGGTTCTTGGGTTTGACCCAGCCTTTCGTACAGGTGCCAAGCTAGCTGTCGTGGATGCAACAGGGAAAATGCTGACGACTCAGGTCATTTATCCTGTCAAACCAGCATCAGCTCGTCAAATCGAAGAAGCCAAGAAAGATTTGGCAGATTTGATTGGTCAATACGGTGTAGAGATTATTGCCATCGGAAATGGAACGGCCAGTCGTGAAAGTGAAGCCTTTGTGGCGGAAGTTCTTAAAGATTTTTCAGAAGTCAGCTATGTTATCGTCAATGAAAGTGGTGCTTCTGTCTATTCTGCTAGTGAATTAGCTCGTCAGGAGTTTCCAGACTTGACAGTTGAAAAACGCTCTGCTATTTCTATCGCCCGTCGTTTACAAGATCCTCTTGCGGAATTGGTCAAAATCGATCCTAAGTCAATTGGTGTCGGCCAGTACCAGCATGATGTCAGTCAGAAGAAATTGTCTGAAAGTCTGGATTTTGTCGTAGATACTGTGGTGAACCAAGTCGGTGTCAATATCAATACGGCCAGCCCAGCTCTTCTTTCACACGTAGCTGGACTCAATAAAACCATTTCTGAAAACATTGTCAAATACCGTGAGGAAGAAGGAAAAATCACTTCACGTGCTCAAATCAAGAAAGTTCCTCGGTTAGGTGCCAAGGCCTTTGAGCAGGCAGCTGGTTTCCTTCGTATCCCTGAAAGTAGCAATATCCTTGATAATACAGGAGTTCACCCAGAAAATTACGTTGCCGTCAAGGAACTTTTCAAACGTTTGGATATCAAGGATCTGAATGAAGAAGCCCAAAGCAAACTCAAGTCCCTTTCAATTAAGGAAATGGCGCAAGAGCTAGACCTTGGTCCAGAAACTCTTAAAGATATCATTGCAGATCTTCTCAAACCAGGTCGAGATTTCCGTGATTCCTTTGACGCACCTGTGCTTCGCCAAGATGTCCTAGATATCAAGGATTTAGTGGTTGGTCAGAAGCTAGAGGGTGTGGTGCGTAACGTCGTTGACTTTGGTGCCTTCGTTGATATTGGGATTCATGAGGACGGTCTCATCCATATTTCCCATATGAGTCGGAAGTTTATCAAGCATCCCAGCCAAGTGGTATCCGTTGGTGATTTGGTAACGGTTTGGGTTAAGAAAATTGATACTGAACGTGAAAAAGTCAATCTGTCGCTAATCGCTCCAAATGAAACTGACTGATTACATTAAGCAAGTTTCACTAGAAGACTTCGGCAGACCTTTTATCCATCAAGTCCAGTGGAATTCTCGTCTACGTTCGACAGGTGGGCGATTTTTCCCCAAAGATGGGCATTTGGATTTTAATCCCAAGGTTTATCAGGAACTGGGGTTGGATGTTTTTAGGAAAATTGTCCGACATGAACTCTGCCATTATCACCTCTATTTTCAAGAGAAGGGCTTTCAACACAAGGATCGGGATTTTAAGGAACTTTTGAAAGCAGTAGATGGATTACGCTTTGTGCCCTCCTTGACAAATAGCCACTCTAAACCACTCAAGCTCTATCGTTGCCAATCCTGCCAGCAAACTTATCAGCGCAAGCGTAGGATTGATACCAAACGCTATCGCTGTGGACTTTGTCGAGGTAAATTGCTGCTGATAAATCAGCCTGAGGACTGATGAAAGCCTAGCCTACCCGTGATATACTAAGTCTAAACTAGTAGAGAGAGGAAATATCATGAACAGTAAATTTTATAAAATGAGACGAAATCGCATGATTTCAGGAGTTCTGGCAGGTCTGTCAGACAAGTGGAACTTTGATGTTACCCTTGTTCGTTTCTTGTTTGCCATTTTTACAGTTGCAAACTTCGGACTTGGCGTGATTATCTATATCATCCTAGCTTCTGTCATGCCAACCAAGGAAGAAATCGAAGCAGAAATGTACGGAACAGGCCCACGCAAACGAAAAGAAGCCCAAGCCATTGACGATAATGAAGGCTGGTTTTGGTGAGGTTCTACAGAAGATTTGGAATAAGCAAAAAGCTTTAAATCAATAGTCTAAACTGCTTGATTTAAAGCTTTTTTACTTTTAATAAGATTTTCTCAGCCTCATATACAAATTAAAAATAATATTTTGAACTTAGATTTCTAATCTGATTTTTCATGCTGAGACAATACATTTTTTGAAAAATGATGGATGCTGATAACAACTGATAGCCAGCAAATAGCATAAGCAGTAGCTGTAAATTCTGTACCGATAAAGTATGTTTTTTCAACTAAGAGCTGACCGATGAATGGAGAGAGGAGATAGAGAAGTCCGATGAGTATATGTTCTTTATGTTTCATTAAAGCGCCCCTTCTTTCCTTATAGGTTGAACAACTTGCAAGTGTTAAATTTAATGGTATGTTATCTAGGTAAGCTTACTCAAATGTTAGTTCCCGCTTCCTTCTTTCCAAAGTAAGCCTTTTCACACTTATATTTTACAATTTTAAAAATAGGAAATCAAATCATTTTATAAGTAATTTTGCCTATATTTCCCCAAATCTTACAAAAATGTAAGATTAAAGTCTCTTTTGTAAGGTTAGGTTATGGCAAGCAGTCTTTTTTTGATGTAAACTAGACTCATAAAGAACAAAGGAGTAACATCATGAAACAAATCTTACATAAGAAAACAAGAAAACCAAGCCACAAAGATATCGAGCGTGTTCAGCTGGGATGCGCTATGATGCAAGCAACATTTCATTTGATGGGATATTAAGAAAGGAGATTCTCATGACACTTTTAGATGTAAAACACGTTCAAAAAATTTATAAAACTCGTTTTCAGGGCAACCAAGTAGAGGCCCTCAAGGATATTCACTTTACCGTAGAAAAGGGTGACTATGTTGCCATCATGGGTGAGTCTGGTTCTGGTAAATCAACTCTTCTCAATATTCTAGCTATGCTTGATAAACCAACTCGTGGTCAGGTTTATTTGAATGGAACTGATACAGCAACCATTAAAAATTCACAGGCTTCTAGCTTCCGTCGTGAAAAGCTAGGATTTGTCTTCCAAGACTTTAACTTGCTAGATACTCTGTCTGTTAAGGACAATATCTTGCTTCCGCTTGTCTTGTCAAGAAGACCTATTACGGAAATGATGAAGAAATTGGTGGTGACAGCTGAGAATCTAGGCATCAACCAATTGCAAGAGAAGTACCCTTACGAGATTTCTGGTGGTCAGAAACAGCGTGTAGCAGTAGCTCGCGCCATCATCACAGAACCTGAAATTCTCCTTGCGGATGAGCCAACAGGGGCCCTTGACTCCAAATCATCTGCAGCCTTACTTGATGTCTTTGATGAAATCAATGAGCGTGGCCAAACTATTCTTATGGTAACCCACTCAACAGCAGCAGCTAGCAGAGCCAAGCGTGTACTCTTTATCAAAGACGGCATTCTTTATAATCAAATCTACCGTGGAGAGAAGACAGAACGTCAGATGTTCCAAGAGATCTCTGATACCTTGACTGTCATGGCAAGCGAGGTGAATTAGTATGTTTCGATTAACCAATAAGTTAGCGGTATCGAACTTGATTAAAAACCGCAAACTCTACTATCCTTTTGCACTGGCTGTTCTCTTGGCAGTCACCGTCACCTATCTCTTTTACTCTCTAACTTTCAATCCAAAGATTGCGGAAATACGTGGAGGATCAACCATTCAAGCTACTCTTGGATTTGGTATGTTTGTTGTCACCCTTGCGTCAGCCATTATCGTCCTTTATGCCAATAGTTTTGTTATGAAAAATCGTTCTAAGGAACTAGGTATTTATGGCATGTTGGGCTTGGAGAAGCGTCATCTTATCAGTATGACCTTTAAGGAGTTAGTGCTATTTGGGATTTTAACTGTTGGAGCAGGTATCGGTATTGGAGCCTTGTTTGACAAGTTAATTTTCGCTTTCTTGCTCAAACTGATGAAATTGAAGGTGGAACTGGTCGCTACCTTCCAGATGAAAGTTGTCATTACAGTACTTGTTGTCTTCGGTTTGATTTTCCTAGGCCTCATGTTCCTGAATGCCCTTCGAATCGCCCGTATGAATGCCCTCCAGCTCTCGCGTGAGAAAGCTAGCGGTGAGAAAAAAGGTCGCTTCCTTCCTCTCCAAACGATTCTTGGTTCCATTAGTTTAGGGATTGGCTACTATCTTGCCCTTACGGTAAAAGATCCTCTTACAGCCTTAACAACCTTCTTCATAGCTGTTTTACTGGTTATCTTTGGTACTTATCTATTGTTTAATGCAGGAATTACCGTTTTCCTTCAAATCTTAAAGAAAAACAAGAAATACTATTACCAACCAAATAACCTTATCTCAGTGTCTAACTTGATTTTCCGTATGAAGAAAAATGCAGTTGGACTAGCAACCATCGCTATCTTGTCAACAATGGTTTTGGTAACCATGTCAGCAGCGACAAGCATTTTCAATTCCGCAGAAAGCTTTAAAAAAGTTCTAAATCCTCATGATTTTGGGGTTTCAGGGCAAAATGTTGAAAAAGAAGACTTGGACAAACTCTTGAGCCAGTTTGCAAGTGACAAAGGTTATCAGATTAAAGAAAAAGAAGTGTTTCGTTACACTTACTTTGGTGTTGCGAACCAAGAAGGAAATAAGTTAACTATTTTTGAAAAAGGACAAAATCGTGTCCAACCCACAACAGTTTTCATGGTATTTGATCAAAAAGATTATGAAAATATGACTGGTCAAAAACTGTCTCTATCAGGAAATGAGGTCGGACTCTTTGCAAAGAATGAGGGAGTTAAAGAACAGAAAACTCTAACTCTGAATGATCATCAATTTTCTGTCAAAGAAGAATTTAATAAAGATTTCATTGTGAACCATGTCCCAAATCAGTTTAATATTTTGACTGCTGATTACAATTACCTTGTTGTTCCTGATTTACAAGCCTTTTTGGACCAATTCCCAGATTCGGCTATCTATAATCAGTTTTACGGAGGCATGAATGTAAATGCCAGCGAAGAAGAACAACTCAAGGTCGCTGACGAGTATGATAAATACCTCGATCAGTTTAATGCTCAATTAAACACGGAAGGTAGCTATGTGTATGGTAGCAATCTAGCAGATGCTAGTTCTCAGATGAGTGCCCTCTTTGGTGGTGTCTTCTTTATCGGTATTTTCCTATCCATTATCTTTATGGTCGGAACTGTTCTGGTCATTTACTACAAACAAATTTCTGAAGGATATGAAGACCGTGAGCGCTTTATTATCTTGCAGAAAGTTGGTTTAGATCAAAAGCAAATCAAGCAAACCATCAACAAACAGGTTTTAACTGTTTTCTTCCTTCCTTTGCTCTTTGCCTTCATACATCTAGCTTTTGCCTACCATATGCTTAGTCTGATTTTAAAAGTGATTGGTGTAATAGATACGAATATGATGTTGATTGTGACCTTGTCTATCTGCGCTATCTTCTTCATCGCCTATGTGCTGATTTTCATGATTACTTCAAGAAGTTATCGCAAGATTGTCCAAATGTAAAAAAGATACCTCGACTTCAAAATCGAGGTATTTCTTGTATTTTATACTCAATGAAAATCAAAGAGCAAACTAGGAAGCTAGCCGCAGACAGTACTTGAGTACAGCAAGGCGAAGCTGACGTGGTTTGAAGAGATTTTCGAAGAGTATTAAATGCTGAAAAGTTGTCCGAGTATGAAGGTAACTCCCATGGTTAAAAGACCAATAGCAAGGTTCCGAATCATAGCTGTTTTGGTTGGGGCTTTTCCAAGTTTGGCACTAGTGTAACCAGTGAGAAGAAGGGCCACACCGACGATAAGAACAGTAACAGGGATGCGGTATTCACTTGGGAAAATGGTAATTGAAAGCATGGGTGGTAAGCTACCAAGGAAAAAAGAAATAAAGCTAGAAATGGCAGCGTGCCAAGGATTGGTAAATTCTTCATACTCAATCCCATATTTTTCCTCTACCAAAGCCTTGAGTGGATTTTTAAGAAAGGCCTTATTGGTCAAGAGTTGGGCAGAGGTTTCGCATTCTCCATTTTGGATATAGGCCGCATAGAGAGATTTTTTAGCTAACTCTATATCTTGGTCTAGCAAGACTTGCTCACGCGCAACGGCTGCTTCCTCTGTATCTTTTTGAGTTGAAACGGATACATATTCTCCACCAGCCATTGAAAAGGCACCGGCCAAAATAGCCGCAAAACCTGATAAAAAAATAATCCAGATATTGCTCGTAGCACTAGCAACCCCAATAACTACACCAGCAATGGAAATAATTCCATCATTGGCACCAAGAACACCCGCTCGTAGGATATTTAAACGACCTGCAAAATTTGAATCAATTTCGTGATTTGTTTCTGACATACTATTCTCCTTTTTATTCAGTATAAAGGAAACAGGTAATGAAATCAATCTTTTAAAAGTATCTGAAAAAAGTTGCACGATTTTAATTTTACGAGCTTTTTTAAAAGTTAGAAACAGCACTAGCTAGTAGAGAAGGATAAAAGAGAATCAAAGCTGATAGACTAATCCTTTTTCTACTTATCTATGGTATAATAGGAGGTAGATTTACTAATCGGAGTAAGAAAGATTTTATGATTAAACTAGTAGCAACAGATATGGACGGAACCTTCCTAGATGAGAATGGACGCTTTGATATGGATCGCCTCAAGTCTCTTCTGGTTTCCTACAAGGAAAAAGGGATTTACTTTGCGGTGGCTTCGGGGCGCGGATTTCTGTCTCTAGAAAAATTATTTGCTGATGTTCGTGATGACATTATTTTCATCGCGGAAAATGGCAGTTTGGTCGAATATCAAGGTCAGGACTTGTATGAAGCGACAATGTCTCGTGAGTTTTATCTATCAACTTTTGAAAAGCTGAAAACGTCACCTTATGTAGATATCAATAAACTGCTCTTGACGGGTAAGAAGGGTTCTTATGTGTTAGACACGGTTAATGCAACCTATTTGAAAGAGAGTCAGCATTATAATGAAAATATCCAAAAAGTAGCAAGTCTGGAAGATATTACAGATGACATTTTCAAATTTACAACCAACTTCACAGAAGAAACGCTAGAAGCTGGGGAAGCTTGGGTTAATGAAAATGTCCCTGGTGTTAAGGCTATGACAACTGGTTTTGAATCCATTGATATTGTTCTGGACTATGTCGATAAGGGAGTGGCCATTGTTGAATTAGCTAAAAAACTTGGTATCACGATGGATCAGGTTATGGCTTTTGGAGACAATCTAAATGACTTGCATATGATGCAGGTTGTAGGACATCCTGTAGCTCCTGAAAATGCACGACCAGAAATTTTAGAATTAGCAGAGACTGTGATTGGTCACCATAAGGACCAGTCGGTTATAGCTTATATGGAGGGCTTATAATGGTAGATATAAAATTGATTGCATTGGACTTGGATGGGACCTTGCTGACTACTGATAAAAGGTTGACGGATCGTACTAAGGCAACCTTGAAAGCTGCGCGTGATCGTGGTATCAAGGTCGTATTAACAACTGGTCGTCCCTTAAAAGCTATGGATTTCTTTCTCCATGAGCTAGGGACTGACGGCCACGAAGATGAGTATACGATTACTTTTAATGGTGGTTTGGTTCAGAAAAATACAGGTGAAATCCTTGATAAAACAGTCTTTTCATATGATGATGTAGCACGCTTGTATGAGGAAACAGAGAAATTATCACTGCCTCTTGATGCCATCTCAGAAGGAACTGTTTATCAAATCCAATCTGACCAAGAAAGTCTTTATGCTAAATTTAATCCAGCTTTGACCTTTGTTCCAGTGGACTTTGAAGACTTGTCTAGTCAAATGACCTACAATAAATGCGTGACTGCCTTTGCTCATGAACCCTTAGATGCAGCTATTCAGAAGATTTCTCCAGAATTGTTTGACCAATATGAAATCTTCAAATCACGTGAGATGTTATTAGAGTGGTCTCCTAAAAATGTCCATAAAGCAACAGGTTTGGCAAAACTAATCAACCATCTAGGAATTGACCAAAGCCAAGTCATGGCTTGTGGTGACGAGGCCAATGACCTCTCTATGATTGAATGGGCAGGGCTCGGTGTTGCCATGCAAAACGCTGTTCCTGAAGTCAAGGCAGTCGCAAATGTAGTGACTCCAATGACCAATGATGAGGAAGCTGTCGCTTGGGCTATAGAAGAATACGTGCTAAAGGAGAACTAAGATATGGGATTGTTTGACCGTCTATTCGGAAAAAAAGAAGAACCTAAAATCGAAGAAGTTGTAAAAGAAGCTCTGGAAAATCTTGATTTGTCTGAAGACACTGAGACTGCCCTTACAGAAGCAGAGGTTGAAAGTTTTGAAGAGACTGTGCTTGAAGAAGAGGAAATCCAAGACACAGTTGAAGTAAATTATGATTCAGAGCCAGTTGTAGAAGTTCAACAAGAAGAAGTCCCAGAAGAAGAGAATACTGAGCTCCTAGAGACTGTAGAAGAAAATAATTCTGAAGTGCTTGAACCAGAAAGGCCTCAAGCAGAAGAAACTGTTCAGGAAAAATATGACCGCAGTCTTAAGAAAACTCGTACAGGATTTGGTGCTCGTTTGAATGCCTTCTTTGCCAATTTCCGCTCTGTCGACGAAGAATTCTTCGAGGAACTGGAAGAATTACTGATCATGAGTGACGTTGGTGTCCAAGTCGCTTCTAACTTAACAGAGGAGCTTCGTTACGAAGCCAAGCTTGAGAACGCCAAGAAACCGGATGCACTTCGCCGTGTCATCATTGAGAAATTGGTTGAGCTTTATGAAAAAGGTGGCAACTATGATGAAAGAATCCACTTCCAAGATGGCTTGACAGTCATGCTCTTTGTTGGTGTTAATGGTGTTGGGAAAACAACTTCTATCGGAAAACTAGCCCACCGCTACAAACAAGCTGGGAAGAAGGTCATGCTGGTTGCGGCAGATACCTTCCGTGCAGGAGCAGTAGCCCAGCTTGCTGAATGGGGCCGTCGTGTTGACGTTCCAGTTGTGACTGGACCTGAAAAAGCTGACCCAGCTAGTGTAGTCTTTGATGGCATGGAACGTGCTGTAGCTGAAGGTATCGATATTCTTATGATTGACACCGCTGGTCGTCTGCAAAACAAGGACAACCTCATGGCTGAGTTGGAGAAGATTGGACGCATCATCAAGCGTGTTGTGCCAGAAGCGCCGCATGAAACTTTCTTAGCATTAGATGCTTCAACTGGTCAAAATGCCCTGGTACAGGCCAAAGAATTTTCAAAAATTACCCCTTTGACAGGAATTGTCTTGACTAAGATTGATGGAACGGCTCGAGGTGGTGTTGTTCTAGCCATCCGTGAAGAACTCAATATTCCTGTAAAATTGATTGGATTTGGTGAAAAAATCGATGATATTGGAGAGTTTAACTCAGAAAACTTTATGAAGGGTCTCTTGGAAGGCTTAATCTAATCAGAAGCAAAAATCCTGCAAGGTACAAACTGTACTGCACCCCAAAAGTTAGACAGAAAAAATCTAACTTTTGGGGTGTTTTATTATGAAATTGAGTTATGATGATAAAGTTCAGATCTATGAAC
>NZ_NCVN01000006.1:0-56157 GCF_002096925.1 Streptococcus mitis
ACTTACCCTGACACGGATTTCCACTGGTTTTTACAATTTTTTTAAGACTAACTTCCACTTCTACTAGCGGTGGAACTTAGTTTGGGAATTTAGAGTTCAAACCACTATTTTACTGGTGATTCGAACCTTGATTTTTCCTGTATTAGTCTCCTATCTAATTCCCATTGTAGAATATTCATCTCTACACAATCGTATCATAATCTTTTTCTTTCGTCTTCAAAGTCTCAACAACCTTTGTCGAATAAGTTCCTTTCATCGTTGTATCGAGTTGACTAGAAATCATCCCTAATGCTGTCTTTGTTGCTAGCGCTTCTGTTTTGATCTTGAAGTCACCATCTGACATCAAATTATTACGCTCATTCAATTTGATCGGTGAATAGATATGACTGATTAGTAAACGTTCTAGGCCCTTCTGAATCTCAATCATATTATTATCCACACCTGAGAAGAAGGCATTAATCATTTCATCAAACATAAGCTATCCCTTCCTTTTTTCTTGTTCGAGTTTCATCTTTCGACGATGTAAGGTATCTATATCCTCTTCTAATTTTCGTCGTTCTCGTCTATACTCAATCTCTTCTTTTTCAATACTTTGTTCCAAAGCGCGCTGATTTCTTATAAATCCTATAGATACTGCTTGGCTAAAGTTCGAAGCTATTCTGTTTAATCGTGCTCTTTCCTCAGTAGTATCCACGTCCACTTGTCCTAGGTAATGCTGCATCATCTGATACTTTCTTTCCATCATATGCAACAATTGGTTCCGTTTTTGCTGAAGGTCTTCAAATTGTTCTTCTCTTTGTTGGCGAATAGAACGATTGCGTTCATCTAATAAATCTAAATGGTTTTGCTTTGTTCTTAATTCCTGCCAGATTACTTGATTTTCATCCATTCTTTAAAATTCCCTGCTAACTCTTTATCATCTTCCAATTTTTTTGGACACCATCTGCTATTTGCTTTTCTAAACTTTGAAAATCTTCGGCTAGTTTTTCTGATTTTTTGATTTTTGGATAGAAATAATGATCAAGATCATCTACGATTGTCGTACGAGATACTCCTCCATCAGAATAGGCTATCGCCACCTCTGTAGGTGATAAAATAAAACCAAAGGGAACGTGATAAGTGCTCGCTACTATTTTCTCTGCTTCTTGGTGAGCTTTATGAACTATGGAACAAATCTCTTCATGACCAGCATTTGCGACTTCATGCAATCCCGATGAAATCGTTAAGGCATGTTCGGAGTCTAAAAAGAGTTCCTCACCACTCGTATAACCGCCTGAAGCCAATGCCTCTTTAGCCTTTGCATAGTCATACAAGTCACTGGAAACCTTATCCAAAAAAGATGAATACCGTTTTTCAAACGATGAACGATCATTCTTAATTTTAAGACTACCATCTTCATTAAAAACATAACCGCCCCACAAGTGTTGAGAATATACAAAATCTACCTGTTGTGCAGAGTCCACATGATGCATCATCCCTACAACACCGACACTATCCATTCTATTTTTAGGGTAACCTATAGGAACCAAATCTTTATCATCAACATAATTATGAATACGATACTTTATCGCATCCACACGTTGCCGCTGTTCTTTGGTCAAGACCGGATAGATATTCGGGCCTTGGTAGATATAAGCTCCTGAAATACGTGAAATGTCCCTAACATTAGCTAGGGCGTATTGGGCATTCATAGAACCAAGGGAGTGACCATAAACTGAGATTTTAGCGTTTGGATATTCCAACATTATATCATTTAAGATAGATGCCGCCGCCTTCAACTGAGAGGTAACTCCTTCTTCACCTTTCAAAATACTCTGAGCCATGGGAAGATCATTTGCAATCCAATCCACTTCCCATCCTTCTTCAAATGGCGCTTTAGAACCTTCGTAGAGAACAGACACTTCAGAATGGTCTGGACTCTCAACTACGTAAACCTTCAATTCAGTCTCGTTTTCAATCACCTGACGAACTGTGCCGATGGTTTCTTTCCTTTATCGTTTTTGATTTTCATGGGATCTTTTTCAGAATAACTTGTATACTCTTCATTAGCAATTTTTTGACCTTCATAATCACTATACTGTCTACTCACTTTTCCCCTCCGTTATCATTTTCTCAAATTTAGCAGAGTTTCCTCCGCCATCATTAACTAACTTTCCACTTTTTTTATCTTTATTAATAGTGAAAAATACATATAATTCTTCGTCATTATTTATATAAATTTTTAATTTGATCCCTCCCATTGGACTATGATTGATGGATTTATCATCAATTTGATAAGACTTTATTTTCCCTTTATTTGTTAAATAAAATTGATCCATTTCTTTCAAATCATCTTCTATAATCTTTTTGACTTCCTCGCTCTCTACAATTCTCACCATCTCGTCTTGTTCTACTTTTTTCATCACCTTGTATCCTCCTACGCTTAATCCAACAATAACTAATAAACTAGCTAAAATGATTCCTACAATTTTTAATAACCTCATGACATCTCCTTTATGTTATTTTACAAATATATCATGCACTGATTTACTTATAGTATACCATAAAGATCGGTCTGGACTCTCAACTACGTAAACCTTCAATCCTGTCTCGTTTTCTATCACCTGACGAACTGTACCGATGGGTTTTCAGTATATGTATCAGTCATTTTTATCTCTCTCTTCTACTTTTTTCGTTATGGTAGGATCATTTACTCCACCTTCACTAGTAAGCTTCTTCGTATTAAAGTTTTTATTTAGAGTGAAACTAAAAATATAATCCTTATTGTCATTGACATATATGGAAACCATAATACCTCCCATTGGATTGGAAGCAATAGATTCATAATTAATCGCATAAGTTTTAATAACTCCGTCTGATTCAAATGCTTTAGGATCTATTCGCTTTATTCTATTTCTAAAAATTTGCTTCGCTTCCTCACTCTCTACAATTCTAACCATCTCATCGTGTTCTACTTTTTGCATTACTTTATATCCTCCTACGCTTAGTCCTACGATAACCAACAAACTAGCTAAAATGATTCCTATAATTTTTAATGACTTCATGACATCTCCTTTATGTTATCTTACAAATATATCATGTACTGATTTACTTATAGTATACCATAAAGATTTGTCTGGACTCTCAACTACGTAAACCTTCAATCCTGTCTCGTTTTCTATCATCTGACGGACGGTACCGATGGTTTCTTTCCTTTATTTTTGATTTTCAAGGGATCTGTTTCAGAATACTTTGTATATTCTTCATTGGCAATTTTTTGACCAGAGAAAATCTCTTGTAAATAGAAAAATAGAAGAGTAGATACAAGCATTTTAGGGTGATAAGACGGGCGACCAAAGGCATGATAGAAGGCGTGGAAGTGACAATCTTCCAAGGTATTCACCACTTTTTCAATAGTAAAGACAAGATGATCTTGTGGTAAAGTTGTTTGATTTGTGTTATAGTGAATATGCATGGGATAGCCTTTCTAAATGGTTTATTAAGCAATTCTATTTTACAAAGACTATCGCAACCATATAAAAAAGCAACGGTAAATCCGTTGCTTTTTTTGGAGATAAGGGACTATTGTCCAAGGAGCGTTATTTTATATTTAAAGTATAGTTTTTTTATTTGGAATTCTGTCTTATCTTATCTCATTCCCATTTGAGATAGCTTGGTTTGATATTTATTTTGGTCTACTAAGAGTGCCTGTCCTCCGTAAACATCATAGGCATCGACCCAATCACCTAGTTCTGGAACTGTTAATCTCTCAATACCATTTTGCGCTCCATCTAGGAAGGATAAACCATTGGTCAATAAGAAACTATAAGGAACATTCGTAGAGGTCATCCCAAAGACCTTACCGAGTGCTTCTGATCCAGTAAAGAGTTTAGTTGGATCCTTAAGTTGCTGCAGAACAGCTGTCAACACTTGCTGTTGTCTCTTGGTACGACCATAATCACCTTCGTCATCATCACGGAAACGTGCATAATTGAGCAAGGTCGAACCGTTCATCTGCTGTTTCCCAACTTTGATAGTCTGGGTTGGAGACTCTGTTTCTGTAGCATGCAAGTCATCTCCCACGGTAACTTCGGTTAAAGGTTGACCTTCTAAGGTTGAGAATTTGGCATCAATCGTTACACCGTCAGGGAAGAGAGTGTCAATAGCAGTTGCGAAGGCTTGGAAGTCTACCAAGGCGTAGTACTTAATGTCCAAGTCAAAATTATCTTTCAATACTTGGCGAACCATTTCTGCCCCTTTTTGGCCTTCTTGCTCTCCTAGTTCATAGGCCACATTCAACTTATTATCGGATTGCTTTCTACCATTAATGACTTGGCTATAACCGTCTATATAAACCAAATTGTCACGCATAAAGCTGACCAGCTTGATTTTTTTATCTGAGCCACCAACGTTTAGAACCATAATCGAGTCCGTTCTCGTCTCAGCACTATTTTGGCCAATCCGTCCATCTGTTCCCATAATCAAGATATTAACCCCATCCTTGGTATCTTGACCATGAAAAACTTCTACTTGAGCTGCCTTAGCATTGGCAGGTTTGGTTGGATCCGCATTTGAATAACCTTTTAGGAACATAAAAATCATGCCAAAACCGACACAGGCTAGAAGGGCAAGCAATCCTGCAAAAATGCGCCCCCAACGAATCTTACGTTTTTTGGACTTAACCTTTGGAAGAGGATAACTTTTCTGATATTTTTTTGCACGACTACGGTTACCATAGGATGGAAGAGGAGACTGATTGACTGGTTCCATGAAAGACTCTTCCATATCATGATTTTCATTATGAATTTCTGGTGAAGGTCCACTACCGCCAGCCATATTTAACTTACCTTGCAGGTAAGCAAACTCTTTTTTTTCTCGCTCATTGAGGTAATGAATGTTCTTAAAGAGATAGTCATAACGCAGCTGCTCATGATGACTTAAGGGATTTTCTTTATTCATCTTTTCTCCTTTCCATGGTCTGATATTGGATAAATAGGATAGGCGCCCAGCACTTTATACTTGATTCCAATCGCTTCTAATTCTTTTTGGGCAAAGTGGACCAAGTCCTTATCAGTATAGTCCACATCGATAATGAAAAAGTATTCGCCCAACGCTGTCTTGAGTGGACGACTTTCAATTTTTGTCAGGTCAATTCCTCTCCAAGCAAAGGTCGATAGGGCCTTATAAAGTGCACCTGGAAGGTTGTCAGGTAAGGTCAAGGCCAAACTCATTTTCTCAGTTTGTGCTTGCAAGGGAATACTAGGCTTTTCAGCTCCCAAAACCCAGAAACGTGTGAAATTAGCTTCCATTTCCTGAATATCCTCGGCAATCAGTTCTAAACCATATTCTTCTGCAGAACTTCTTGGTGCAATGGCTGCATAAGGCTGGTCATGATGTTCGGAAATAAAGCGGGCCGCATAAGCTGTACTAGCTGTTACCTCGATTTGGGCCTCTGGATATTGTTCATCGATGAATTTCTTTCCTTGAGCCAAAGCCTGTGGATGAGAAAAAATCTTTTCAATCTTAGTATGGCCTGTAACCACCATCAACTGCTGATGAATAGGCTGAACGATTTCTGCCACTGCTTGAATGCGAGCCTGATGAAAAAGGTAGTCCAAGGTTTCATGAACACTACCCTCGATAGAATTTTCAACTGGCACCACAGAATAGTCCACCAAGCCTTGTTCATAAGCCTTGATAACATCTGTAATGTTGGCAAAGGCCTGCAATTCCTCATGAGGAAAAGCTGTCTGCACAACGTGATGTGAAAATGATCCCTTGGGACCTAGATAAGCAATTTTCATCTCAGTTCCTCTATAATTTCCTCTGGGCTTAGCTTAGTCACATCCAAAACCCGACTAGCCACTTCCTCATACCAAGCCTGTCTTTCTTGGAAAATAGCTGCAAGTTCTTCCTTACTATTATTTAGAAAAAGCGGGCGCTGATTGTCCTGATCAGCTGCGATACGGTGGTAGAGGGTTTCAAAATCAGCTTTCAGATAGATATTATCAGAATTTGTCTTTAGTAAGTCACAATTTCGCTGAGAAATAACCACTCCTCCACCAGTTGACACAACTTGATCTCTTTGTAGTAAATCAGCTAGGACTTCTGATTCTATCTGACGAAAGGCTCCTTCTCCCTTTTCCGAGAAAAATTCCGTAATGGACATGCCTAAGCGCTTCTCTATCAGGGCATCCATATCAAGGTAATTAGGGTCCAAGCCTCTTGCAATAGTGGATTTGCCAGCTCCCATAAAGCCTAATAACACCTTAGCCATGAATCAAGCTCTCCAAATCATCAAAGAAGCTAGGATAGCTGGTATTGATGGCTTCAGCACGGTCAAGCTCCACTTCTCCATCTGCTACCAAAAGCGCTGCGATAGCTGTCATCATGCCAATACGGTGGTCACCAAAAGTATTGACTCTAGCACCGTGAAGTGCTGACTCCCCTTTGATAATCATTCCATCTGCTGTAGGTGTGATATCCGCACCCATGCTATTTAAAGCGTCTGCCACAACCCGAATGCGGTCTGTTTCCTTGACCTTGAGTTCCTCAGCATCCTTAATAACTGTTACGCCTTGAGCTTGGGTCGCAAGTAGAGCGATAACAGGCAATTCATCAATCAAGCGTGGAATCAAAGCACCACCAATCTCTGTTCCTTTCAAGTCAGAAGACTCAACAGTCAAAGTAGCAGATTTAGAGACTGGATCGATTTCAGTTATTTCCAATTTTCCACCCATGGCACGAATGACATCAATGATACCTGTACGAGTTTCGTTGATGCCCACATTCTTAAGCACCACACGAGAATTTGGAACAATCAAACCTGCGACTAACCAAAAGGCTGCACTGGAAATATCTCCTGGAACAACCACCTTTTGTCCTGACAATTTTTGCGGTCCTTGGACTGTGATTTTCTTGCCATCCACACTTAAATGACCACCAAATTGTTGTAACATATCTTCCGTATGATTACGAGTGCACTCTTTTTCGATAATAACAGACTCCCCCTGAGCCTGCAAGGCCGCAAACATCAAGGCTGACTTGACTTGGGCAGAGGCAATTGGCAATTCATAATGAATAGGTCTTAGGTTTTTCGTCCCTTTTAAATGAAGGGGAGGCAGGTCTCGCTCAGTTTGCCCTGAAATACTGACACCCATTTTTTTCAGTGGAATAGTCACGCGGTCCATAGGACGTTTGGAAAGACTATCATCTCCAAACATTTCTACTTCAAAGTCTGCACCAGCAAGAACACCTGAAATCAGGCGAATCGAGGTTCCAGAATTTCCCATATCAAGGGCATTTTGCGGAGCTTTTAAACCATCCATACCTACACCTTGAATGGTAATAACCTCATCTTTATCCTCAATCTCAACACCAAGGTCACGAAAGACTTGCATGGTCGAAAGAACGTCTTCACCTCGCAGAATATCATAAACCTTGGTCTCACCCTCAGCCAAACTTCCAAAGATAATAGAACGGTGACTGATAGACTTGTCACCTGGAACTCGGATACTGCCATGTAAGTGGCTAATGTTTGTTTTTAGTTTCATACTAGACCTCATACTTGCAATACTTTTACCTATTTTATCATAAAAAGCCAGAAATTCCTTAAAAATTTCTGACTTTATGATAGTTATTTTCTTATTTTAGCAATTCTGAAACTGGTTCGAAAACAATTTTTTCAATGTCAGAAAGGTAAATTGCCAATTGTTGTTGCTTAGTAAAGAATTCTGACAAGAGGCTGTTCCCCTGAATCTGCTTGCCAAAGCCTTCCATCTTAGCTTGGAAGGAAGCATCTGGCATTTGACCTGTCTGCGCTAGTCTTTGAATTTCCTCTTGAAAAGCAACATATTCTATAAAGATTTTACTTGCCTCAGCATCTGCTGAAATCGCATCTTTAGCTGCTTTGACAGCCTTGTATTCTGGTAATTCGCGTAGACCGCGACTAAGTTCATTTGCACTATCGTAAATATTTGACATAATTTTCTCCTTATTTATTTCTTTTAAAATTAATAGTCACTCTGTGATCTTTATTATTGTGCAATAACTTCAATATGACCTCTTGAATGTCCATAACTTAATTCCTTATCTGGTATATACTTTATCTTCAAAGAGCCTAAATTAGAATCTGTTATAGTTTCATTTGATACAAGATTATCAAAATAACTATTTATCTCATCATCAGATAAAGACGATTCAATTGCTCTAACAATATCATGAAATACTTCTTTCATTCCTACAACACCAGATTCACTATTTTCATTTGTCTGATTTATTGTTACATTGATTTGATCAGTATCATTTGCATGTAAAAGTTCCAAGTAATATCCGTAGCCTGATGCGAAATATTTTATTTTTATATTTCCTTTTTTGATATTTTCTAATGGGCTATTAGAATGTTGATTATAGCTATTGATAAAGTCATTAATAATTCTATCGTCTACATACTTTGAATTATTTTTCTCTGAACTTATTTCTTTCTTGGATGGTTCATTTTTTGTCTCAACACTTGCTTCTGAAGTAGTTTTCACATCTTTTTTAACAGCGTAAGCTCTAAGTAAGATAAAAGAAATAAAGATAATACCAAATATGAATCTAGGCTCTATTTTAGGCATATTTTTCTCCTTATTTGATGACGACTGTGTAATCGGTGTTTTCTGTTATGAGATGCTCAGCTCGTTCCAAGTCTTGAGCATTTTTAAATGAAATTTGTAGAATCCCGTGAATATCTTCACGGTTTTCCTCATTGATGTGAATATTGACCAAGGAAGTTCCACGTAGCAGTTCCAAAATCCTCAAGATGACATCTTCTTCATCGGGAACGTCTACATAGAGGTCAAATGAGCTATCTACTCCTCCGCGCTTATGAATTTCCATGGCCTGGCGTTGTTCACGCGCTTGGTTGAAAAAGTTCCAGATATGCTCCTCATCCCCCTTGCTGATAGCCTGACCAACCTGATCCAACCGTTCCTTGAAATCCTCAATGCGGTCTAGAATAGTCTCACGATTGGACAAGAGAATGGAGGTCCACATACCTGGTTCGCTTTCCGCAATTCGGGTCATATCTCGAAAACCACCGGCCGCAAAGCGCCTTGCCATCTCATGTTCTTGAGCATAGACCGCGGTCTGCTCCATGAGACTAGAAGCCAGAATATGAGGAAAATGGCTAATCTGAGAAGTCACTTGATCATGCTCCTTGGCATCAATTTCGATAAAGCGAGCATGAAGACCTGAAAGCAAGTTCCTCATTTCCTCAAGCGTGTCCTGACCTGTCAGACTCGAAGGTGTAAAGATATAATAGGCATTTTCAAAGAGATTGACATCTGCAGAAGCAGCCCCTGTCTTATGACTACCAGCCATGGGATGAGCTCCGACAAAGCGAACAGGTTTGCCAGCCAAATACTGCTCCGCTGCATCCACAATGGCTGACTTGGTAGAACCAGCATCTGAGATAATCACGCCTTCTTTCAAATCCAAGTTGGCCAATTCCTTAATGAAAGCAATGGTTTGTTTGATTGGCAAGCTGAGAATGATGATATCTGCCAAAGGAGCAAAACTGGCAAAATCATCTGTTGCACGGTCAATCATGCCTTCTTTCAAGGCGATATCTCTCGAAGCTTGACTACGATTATAACCTAAAATTTTATAATCTGGATGATCGCGTTTGATACTTAGGGCCATGGAGGCACCAATCAGACCAAGACCTGCGATATAGACTGTTTTTGCCATAGGAACTCCTTAATAGTTCTTTGTATAGTCTCGGTGTTTGGCCACTGCTTCTTTTAATTCCTCTAGGTTATCTGATGAGAATTTTTCAAGGATTTCTTGTGCCAGAACCGTTGCCACAACGGCTTCCATGACCACACCTGCAGCTGGAAGAGCAGTCGGATCACTTCTCTCCACAGTTGCCTTGTAGGGTTCATGGGTTTCGATATCCACACTCATAAGTGGTTTGTAGAGAGTAGGAATGGGCTTCATCACGCCTCGAACAACGATGGGTTGTCCATTGGTCATACCACCTTCAAAGCCACCTAGATTATTGGTACGGCGAGTATAGCCGTCTTCTTCAGACCAGAGAATTTCATCCATGACCTGGCTGCCTTTACGATAACCAGCTTCAAAGCCAAGACCAAATTCCACCCCTTTAAAGGCATTGATAGAGACAACTGCTTGGGCAAGTCTGGCATCTAATTTTCTGTCCCATTGGACATAGGAACCAAGACCAACTGGAACACCTCCAACGACTGTCTCCACAACCCCACCGATGGTATCACCGTCACGTTTGATTTGGTCAATATAATCCTTGATTTCCTGTTCTCTTTCTTGGTTGACAATAGAAACTTCAGACTGGGCAGCTCTTTCCTTAATCTCAGCAACTGTGAGATTCTCAGGAACATCGATTTCCTTGCCACCAAATACTACAACATGGTTGGCAGTCTCCATATTCAGCTCAGCCAAGAGGCGTTTGGCTACTGCACCAACTGCCACCCGCATGGTGGTTTCACGGGCAGATGAACGCTCTAAAGAATTTCGCAAATCGTCAAAACGGTACTTGATGCCCCCTACCAAGTCGGCATGACCTGGACGAGGATGGGTGATTTTTCGTTTGCTTTTAAGGCGGTCTTCAATGTCCTCCGCAGACATGATGTCCAGCCATTTTTGGTGGTCCTTATTGATGACATCCATGGTAATGGGAGCCCCTGTCGTCTTCCCGTGACGAACGCCCGAAGTAAAGACAACCTGGTCACTCTCAATCTTCATACGGTCACCGCGGCCGTATCCACCCTGACGACGTTTCAAATCCTCATTGATGTCCTCAGCTGTCAAAGGAAGTCCAGCTGGAATTCCTTCAATGATAGCCGTCAGACGGGGACCGTGTGATTCTCCTGCAGTTAAATATCTCATACACTCTCCTTATTTTACCAAGTAGTCTTTCATCTCTTCCAGAGAAACTGGGTAGATGGTTGCAGAACCAAGCTCTGGTACCAAGATCAATTTCAAGGTATTACCACGCGCTTTCTTATCATGAGTCAAAGCCTGATAAAGCTTGTCAACATCCCAGCTTTCATAGTCAACAGGCAAGCCAAATTTCTGACACATTTCTGTGATGGACTGGGTAATGCCAGCTGGCATGAGACCCTTTTTCTCAGCAACCTTGGAAATCTGTACCATGCCCATGGCCACAGCTTCTCCATGCATGACCTTACCATAACCGGCAGTTGCTTCAATGGCATGGCCAATAGTGTGGCCAAAATTGAGGTAAAGGCGTACACCATTGTCCAACTCATCCTCAACCACCATCTTGCGCTTGACCTGACAAGAATGCTCAATCAAAGTCTCTGCATGTTCCAAAATGCTCTCTACAGTACCATCTAGCTCCATCAAGAGAGCCCAAAGTACTGGGTCCTCAATCAAGCCATACTTGATAACCTCACCCATCCCTTCAATCAACTCTCTTTTTCCGAGCGTTTCAAGGACAAGCGGGTCAATCAGAACCCCGTCTGGTTGGGCAAAGGTCCCCACCATATTCTTAGCAAATGGAGTATTAACACCCGTCTTTCCACCGATAGACGAATCCACCTGGGCTGTCAAGCTAGTCGGAATCTGAACAAAGTGAATACCCCGCATATAGGTAGAGGCTACAAAACCAGCCAGGTCCCCAACGACACCACCTCCGAGAGCCACGATTCCATCGCTACGAGTCAACCCCTGCTTAACTAGAAATTCATAGACTTTCTGGACAGTGGTTAAATTCTTTCTTTCTTCACCTTCTAAAAAGTCAAAAACAGCTACCTGAAAACCAGCATCTTCTAGGCTGAGCTTGACCTTCTCTGCATAAAGAGAAGCTACATGGTTATCTGTCACAATGACTACCTTTTGTGGTTGCCAGAGTTCTCGCAACCATTGACCAGCCTGAGCCAGACAACCTTTTTCAATCTGAATATCATAAGGATGATGAGGAATATCGATTCTGATTTTCATAGGAGAGTCTCCTTTTCTTTATTGGTATTTTTCTGTTAAGGACTGCCAAATCTCTTCTGTTGGCATTTCCTTTCCTGTCCACAGTTGAAAAGCTTCTGCAGCTTGATAGAGCAACATTCCCAGACCATTGACAACTGGATTCCCCTGACTTCTAGCCCATTTCAAAAATGGTGTTTCAAAGGGTTGGTAAATGATATCTGCTACTAAAAGAGTTTCTGGTAAGACTATGCTTTCTGGAACTGGAGAGGATTGACCATCCATCCCTACACTAGTTGCATTGACCAGTAAATCCGACTCAGCAATCCTTGCTTGCAGTTCAGGAACATCTTCTAAAGCATACAGGTCCACCTTAAAACCTGTCTGCTCCTGTAACTTGTCTAAATAAGGTCTTGTTTTTTCCATAGAAACGGAACGAACAAAGACCAAAATCTGACTGACGCCATCCAAAATAGCCTGTGCCAAGATTGATTTGGCCGCACCACCTGCACCCAGCAGGGTCATCTTCTTACCTGTAATTGTAAAAGAAGGCAAGCTCTTAAAAAATCCCTTGCCATCTGTATTATATCCAATTAAATTGCCATTCTCATTGACAACCGTATTAACCGCACCAATCAAGCGCGCTTCATCGCTCAGCCCATCCAAATAAGGAATCACCTGCTCCTTATAGGGCATAGAAAGGTTAATTCCAAACATCTGGTAGCGACGTATATTAGCCACTGTGACTTCCAAATCACCCGCTTCAATCTCCCAAGCCACGTAAGCACCATTGGTAGCTGTCGCCTCAAAGGCACTATTGTGGATAAAGGGGGAAATAGAATGCTTAATAGGATTGGCAACAACGGCAGCTAAACGTGTATAGCCATCAAGCTTCATCCAAAATCTCCCGAATTTTTTTCATGTTGGCTAAGGAAATTTGACCTGGGGCACTTGCCTCATCTAGACTAGCAAAGGACCAGCTCGAACCTGTCACATCCGCAGTGATACGAGAGACCTTGCCCACCTTGCCCATAGAAATCGTCACATATTCCTGCTCAGGATTGAGGGTTTTAAAGCCTCGTGTATAGTTCATTAAGTCTAGCACATCCTGCTCCGTGTGAGCCATCACCGCAACCTTAACAAGTTTTGGATTTAGGCTCGTCAACTCTGACAAAATTTCCATCATGTTTTCAGGTGTTTCTTGGAAATTGTGGTAACTCAAAATGAGATTTGGGAAGTCCAGCATTTCCTCAAAAACATCCTTGTAGCTATAGTACTCAAAATCAATATAGTCTGGTTGATAGAGTTGCGCCACTTCCTTGATTAGATGAATATATTCTTCTGGAGAAAGGTCGATTTCTCCCCCTTCAGAGCGAGTTCGCAACGTGAAAACCAATTCACGACCTGCAAATTTTTCAAAAATCGCTGGAGCCACCTGCAAAATCGCTTCTTTAGGCAGATAGTCGGCACGCCATTCAATGATGTCGGCATCCAGATACCTCGTGGCATCCAGAGCCTGGGCCTCCTCTAAACTTCTTGGCATTACTGAAACGATTAATTTCATTTACTAACCTTCATACTAATCACCTTGAGGTAATTACTACTTTCATCTTTTTTATTATAGGCAAAATCTGCTGAAAGACCGTATTTATTTAAAATCTGGTAACTTCTTCCTGCAAAGCCTTTATCAATTTGTTCTATAAATTTCTGGCGGGAAACATTGGCAGCATTAGTACTGGCAATGATAATCCCTCCCGGATTTAAAATCTCAAGACTCTGGGATATCAACTTGTGATAATCCTTGGCCACAGAGAACGTTTGTTTTTTGTTCCGAGCAAAGCTAGGCGGATCTAGGACAATCACATCGTAAGTCAAGCCTTTTCGCTTAGCATACTTGAAATACTCAAAGACATCCATGACTATAAAACGATGGTCGTCTGTGCTGATTCCATTGGCCTGAAAATGCGCTTGAGACAATTCTCGTGAACGTTTGGCTAGGTCAACCGAAGTTGTCTGGCTAGCTCCTCCCATGGCCGCAGCCACTGAAAAGGCTGCTGTATAAGAAAACATGTTGAGCAAGGATTTACCCATAGCCAATCCATCCACCAAACTACCGCGAACTTCATGCTGGTCTAGGAAAATCCCTGTCATCAAGCCATCGTTCATAAAGACTTGATACAAGACACCATTTTCCAGAACAGTGAAAAAATCAGGTGCTTCTTGGCCATAAATATGGGCAGATTCATAGTCCAAACCCTTAAAGCGGATCTTCTCATAGGTCCCTAACACCTCAGGAAAAACCTGTCTAAAGGCTTCTGAGATAACCTTGCGAATCTGATAAACATAAGAGTTATACCAAGAAAAGACAGCATAGTCGCCATAAAGGTCCACTGTCAGACCCCCAAAGCCATCCCCCTCTTGGTTGAAGAGACGAAAGGCAGTTGTCAATTCGTCTTGATAGTAGGCTTTTCTCTTTTCTTTAGCTTGTCTAAACAGTGCTTCAAAGAAAGCTTGATTGAAGGTCACCTTGTCTGTGCTAACAAACCAGCCCAAGCCCTTGTTTTGCTGAGAAAGGTAGGCAGTACCAAGAAAGTTTCCATCTTGACTATGAACTTCTACTTCCTGATCCTTGAGATGAACATCTGCAAGATCACTGGCTTCTAGTAAAACTAGTCCCTTTGAAAGCTTTTTTTCAACCCTTTTGCTGACTCTTATTTTATTCATAGTCCCTATTATAGCAAATTTTGTGACAATTCTCAAAAAAGAAACTACCCTTGCTTTTTTACTCTAGTTTTAAAAAATGGTATACTAATACTAATAAAAACTTAGGAAGTAATTGTGTGAGAATCAATTTTAACAAAATCCAAAAAGCCATGGGTACCAGACTGGGTTTTGTCCTAACCCTTTTAATCCTCTATTGGCTCAAAACCTTATTAGCCTATGCCGTTGACTTTAATTTAGATATTCAATTGGGCAAGCTGCAAGGGAGTTACCTTGCCTTTATCGCCTTTTTCAATCCCCTTCCCTTGGGACTCCTCCTGCTGGCTCTAGCCCTCTATGCTCGCTCAACCAAGGCCTTTTACAGTCTTAGCATAGCTATTTATAGCCTTTTATTCATTTGGCTCTATTCCAATGTCTTTTACTATCGAGAATTTAGCGACTTTATCACGGCTAATACCATGAAAGTGGTCAGCAAGGTGTCTGTTGGTACTGCGGAACTAGAGTTACTGCGCTTTTGGGATTTCATCTATTTTATGGATTTCCCATTGCTGACTTATCTTCTCTATAAAAAGATCATCCAGCTAGATAGGAGACCTTTCAAATTCCGCTCCAGTGTTGCCATCACTGCTCTCTCGGCCCTGCTCTTTTCAGCTAACCTTTTCTTGGCTGAAATTGAGCGTCCCGATCTCCTGTCGCGAGGATTTTCTAATTATTATATTGTTCGTGCCCTTAGTTTGCCAGCCTTTTTAGGTTATAGCGCCAACCAATCCTACAGTGCAAACAAGGAACGTGCCAAGGCCTCTGAGACTGATCTTCAACCTATTACAGATTATATTCAAGAACATTCTGCTAAGCCCAATCCAGACTATTTTGGCTTGGCCAAAGGAAAAAATGTGATTTATCTCCACTTGGAGAGCTTCCAGCAATTTCTTCTTGACTATAAACTCAACATAGATGGAACTGAGCATGAAGTCACTCCCTTCCTTAATTCCCTCTACCATTCTCAATCAACCTTAGCCTTTTCTAATATCTTTAACCAAGTCAAGGCTGGTAAAACCTCAGATGCGGAAACCATGCTAGAGACCGGTTTGTTTGGACTTGACCAAGGTTCCTTTATGGTCAATTACGGTGGTACCAATACCCAGCAGGCAGCTCCTTTTATCCTATCAAAAAATGGCTATCAATCGAGTGCAGTCTTTCATGGTAATATTGGGACCTTCTGGAACCGAAATACAACCTACAAACAATGGGGCTACCAATGCTTCTTTGATGCTTCCTATTTTACCAAGCAAGACAGTAGCAATTCTTTCCAATATGGTTTAAATGATAAAATCATGATGAAAGATTCTATCCAATATCTAGAGCACTTGCAGCAGCCTTTTTATGCTAAGTATATCACGGTATCCAATCACTATCCCTATGCTAGCAATCTGACAGGCGATGAGCTTGGTTTCCCACTGGCTAAAACCAAAGATGAAACAATCAACGGCTACTTCCAAACAGCTAACTATCTGGATAGTGCCATCAAGTCCTTCTTTGACTATCTCAAAGAAAGTGGCCTCTATGAAAAATCCATCATCGTCATCTACGGAGACCATTATGGAATTTCTAACTCCCGCAATCCTGACCTGGCTCCTTTAATTGGCAAGACTTCTGAGAACTGGTCGAATTACGACAATGCCATGTTGCAACGAGTGCCTTTTATGGTGGTCATGCCTGGCTATGAAAAAGGACAAATCATCAATACCTACGGTGGACAAATCGATATCTTACCGACTCTCGAACACCTCCTTGGTATTGAGTCCAATTCCTTCCTTCAAGTTGGTCAAGACCTTCTGTCTCCAGATCATCAAGAAATCATTGCCTTTCGAACTGCCAATTCCTTCGTCACACCAAAATATACTAGCTATGACGGACGAACCTACTATACTGAGAGCGGTCTTGAAATCAGTAATCTTGATGAACAAGCTCAGACTGAACTAGAAATCGTTCGGCAGGCAGCCAGCCAACAGCTAAAAATCAGCGACCAAATTCAAACTGGTGATTTGATACGTTTCTACCAAGCAGATCATCTTGGAAAAGTTGATACAGAAAGTATTTCTTACCTCAATTCTTTACCAATTCTGCAAAAGATTGAGCAGGAAAAGGGAAGTCAGTCAACTAGCCTCTTTAGCCAACGACAAGGTAAAACCAGTACTGACCTTTTCAAAGCTCCAAGTTACCAAGAACTCCACCCCGAGTCTGCAGAAACTGAATCAAAATCACAATAAAAAATGCTCTTCCGTCTTGGAGGAGCATTTCTTTTTATAAAATAAAATTCAACGAAAATCAATGAAGAAACTAGCCTCAAATTTACTATGATATTGTAGATAGATAGGCTGTATCAGTAATATGTGTCTGTCAAATTTAGTGACAAAGATAATAGAATAAAGTTGAGAAGGCATAGAGAGAAGATAAATCAGCTTCAGTAGATATCTGGAAAATTTGATTTTATAGAAAAGCCTTTTGTTACAAACTCAATATACTATCAATAAATAATATTATAGAAGCAACAATAATTAAAATTTCACCTATCTGCATAATTCTATTTCGAACTCTAAATATATGTTCTATCAAAAACACTTGGATCACACACATTATAGGAATTAACGTTTTTGAAATTGAAAAATATCCAAATAAATAAACTATAAACAACAATAATAGAACTATATTACATTTCTTATTCAAAACATTCCTCCCTATATTTTTAATTACCAATCTTAATCATTTACAACTACATTCTAACAAACTATAAAAGCGTTTGTCGAATTGAATTTATCAAGCAAACGACCAACTAGCTCATCTTTTTTCTATTTCTGTCAATATACGTGACAGGTAGTAATGATAGCCAAAAATAGCAAGAGCTAGCAAGAGGATAAGAACTCCTACTCCCAAGCTGATGGCAAGGACAGGGGCGAGAGACTGAACCAAGAATATGCTCCCTATTACAAGGGCCATTAAGATTGCACTATAAACCAAAATCAAAACAATTGCTACTATACGATTTGAACGGTTCACCAAGTCCGTAATGTTACTCCAATTGGTTGACAAATTTTTAACGTCCTTAAGGTAATGGTGGCAAGAAAGGATGACACTGGCAAGGACCCATGTCGCAAGAAGGTAAATCATCGAAAGGATGGGCAAGCCTAGATATAGAGAAAGACCAAGTAACGTCAGAATTGGTAAAAAGGACTGGACAGCAAATATAATCCAAAATTTCACTTTCACATAACGAGCAAAGTCAAAGGGTAAACTCTTAAGAAAATCAACATTTTCCCTCTCCAAGGACAAGGCAATTGAATGCAGGCTGGTGATATTGTTATTGACAACTGCTATAAAGAGAGCTATAAAAAACAAGGGTAACCAGTATGGAGGATGAATGTCTGGGACTAACTGAGAATCTCGGATTTTGGAAATCAGACCAATCATCATGAGATAAGGAAGGAAAGCACTTGTAAAAAGCACTGTAACCACGCCAGTTCCCTGTCCCAAGAGGGAGAGGTGGTAGCGTAAAACCATGCGGAAAAATCCCTTTTTAGTAGTTGAAATTTTCTCCTTACTGCGACGTTCTTTCTTGACTTTCTCCTCACTGTTAAGCAGAATCACGTCATAAAAACGAGGAAAAACCTTCTTTTTGCTCAAGTAAAGCAAGAAGAGAGTTAGTCCTATCCAAGCGAGCAGACCCAGGATGGCTTCTGTCGAAAAAGGCTCCACTGCTATTTTGTAAAAGAGATGAATAGGATAAAGGAGAAATGGAATGTCTCTAACTTTGTCAACAATACGTCCAGAAGTCGACTGTAGAAAGAAGACAAATATTAAAGGTATGAGAACTCCTATCCCAATCATCACATTCGAAAAAATAGACTGATACTTTCTGAAGACCCTAGTCTGAGCCAAGAAATGTACTGCCACTACCATCACTAAAGTAACAGAGACAAATAATAAGATCAAGGACAGTAGCATCAAAGGCAAGCCTAGCCAAAGAGAAGGTGCTAGCCTAATATAGAGGACTAGAAAATAAGCTAGGATTGGTACAATTCCAGGCAGAGCTGGCAAGAGGACAGACAGTCCTTTAGCGATTATAATCTCTGATTCTTTAAAGGCATAGGGCCTATAGGAGACCAGATCCTTACTCTCATAAAAGACATTGTAAAAAGCTGTTAAAGAAGTTGAAAAGACAAGCAGCAGTAAAAAAGAAATCATTCCACTAAAATAAATGGGGTTTTCCTCAAAAGGAAAATGAATGGCTATATTACTAAAAGCGATGAGCACCAAGAGACTAGAAAAAATGTAAGAACTTAGGACTCTAGCGGAAACATTTACTTTTTTCCCAGGATTCTTAGCCTGCTTCTTTCGTAGGTTAGCCAGATTAGCTTCTTGAGATGAATAGAGAATATTGATATCCACTAATTTTTTAATGACCTTGAGACGCATCTGAAACCTCCTCTTTTCTACCAGCAAGGCTAAGGTAGATACTTTCCAAAGACTGGTCTGGGTGGTCTTTTCTCAAGTCCTCCACGCTACCACAATAAATCAAATGCCCCTTTTTCAAAATGGCAATCCGATCACAGACTTGCTCGGCCACCTCTAGAACATGGGTTGAAAACAAGACCGTCTTGCCTTTTTGTGCATGTTCCTTCATCATCTGCTTCAAATCAAAGGCAGCCTGGGGATCCAAACCAGTCAAGGGTTCGTCCAAGACCCAAATATCAGGATCAGACAAGAGTGCCCCTATGACAAAGACTTTCTGACGCATTCCGTGAGAAAAAGTTTCAATGACCTGATAGCGATTTTCAGCAAAATCAAAAATTTTCAATAGCCTAGCTAGACTAGCCTCCAAGTCAGAGCTAGTCAGATCATAAGAGGAGGCGATTAATTCCCAAAATTCATTGGCCGTTAAGCGTAAAAATAAGTCAGGCGAGTCTGCTACGTAGCCAATCTTTCGTTTGATAGCCAAGCGATTTTCCGATAAATCCTGACCGTCTACCAAAATACGACCACTGCTGGGCGAAATAATACTGACTAAGGATTTTATAGTAGTCGATTTTCCAGCCCCATTATGGCCAATCAAGCCCATAATCTCCCCATTCTCAATCTGCAAATTGAGATTGCTCAAGGCCTCTTTATCACCATACACCTTACTAACATTTTGAAATTCAATCATGAGAAATCTCCTCTCTTTATCTATGTAATTTACTATAATTATAGCGCTTTCATTTTAAAAATCAACATTTTATATAAAATAGTCAAAAACTTATTATTCAGTTTTACGCAAACGTTTGAGCTAACCGATACTTTATGATAGAATAAAGAACAAGATTGACAAGTAAGAGGAAACATCATGCAAAATCAAACACTCATGCAATACTTTGAATGGTATCTGCCCCACGACGGCCAGCACTGGACGCGTCTAGCTGAAGATACTCCACACCTAGCCGATCTCGGTATCAGCCATGTCTGGATGCCACCAGCTTTTAAAGCTACCAACGAAAAAGATGTAGGCTATGGGGTCTATGACCTATTTGACCTTGGTGAGTTCAACCAGAAAGGGACTGTCCGCACCAAGTATGGTTTCAAAGAAGACTATCTTCAAGCCATTCAAGCACTAAAAGCACATGGGATCCAGCCTATGGCCGATGTGGTACTCAATCACAAGGCTGCTGCCGATCACATGGAAGCCTTTCAAGTCATCGAAGTGGATCCGGTTGACCGTACAGTTGAACTCGGAGAACCTTTCACCATCAATGGCTGGACTAATTTTACCTTCGATGGTCGCCACGATACCTACAATGACTTCCACTGGCACTGGTACCACTTCACCGGTACAGACTACGATGCAAAACGCCGTAAGTCTGGGATTTATCTGATTCAAGGAGACAACAAGGGCTGGGCCAACGAGGAATTGGTCGATAATGAAAACGGTAACTACGACTACCTCATGTATGCCGACCTAGACTTTAAACATCCTGAAGTTATCAAAAATATCTATGACTGGGCTGACTGGTTCATGGAGACGACTGGTATAGCTGGTTTCCGTTTGGATGCCGTTAAGCACATTGACTCTTTCTTCATGAGCAATTTTATCCGCGATATGAAAGAAAAATACGGTGACGATTTCTACGTTTTTGGTGAATTTTGGAATCCCGATAAGGAAGCCAATCTAGACTATCTTGAAAAAACGGAAGAACGCTTTGACCTTGTTGATGTTCGTCTCCACCAGAATCTCTTTGATGCTAGTCGAGCAGGTTCCAACTATGACCTTCGTGGCATTTTCACAGATAGCTTGGTTGAACTCAAACCTGACAAGGCTGTAACCTTTGTCGACAACCATGATACCCAACGAGGACAAGCCCTTGAGTCTACCGTTGAAGAATGGTTCAAACCAGCAGCCTATGCCCTCATTCTGTTACGCAAAAATGGCCTTCCATGTGTCTTTTACGGCGACTACTATGGGATTTCAGGGCAGTATGCTCAACAAGATTTCAAAGAGGTCCTTGACCGCCTCCTAACCATCCGAAAAGATTTGGCCTATGGAGAGCAAACAGACTACTTTGATGATGCTAACTGTATCGGTTGGGTACGTTCAGGTACTGAACATCAATCCCCAATCGCAGTCCTTATCTCAAATAACCAAGAAAACAGCAAGTCAATGTTTGTCGGCCAAGAATGGGCTAACCAAACCTTTGTAGATTTACTTGAAAACCACCAAGGTCAAATTACAATTGATGAGGAAGGTTATGGACAATTCCCAGTTTCAGCTGCTTCGGTAAGTGTCTGGGCATCCAATACTATCTAATACTCAATGATAACCAAGCCAGGTCCAAGCGGATTTGGCTTTTTTGCATTCACAAAAAGACCTACCCAAATGGATAGATCTTTATATTCAATGAAAATCAAAGAGCAAACTAGGAAGCTAGCCACAGGCTGTACTTGAGTACGGCAAGGCGAAGCTGACGTGGTTTGAATTTGATTTTCGAAGAGTATTACTTGATTACAATTTACCTGCTACCGCATCCAACAATTCTTGAATTTTAGCTTGGTTGCTTCCTCCTGCCATGGCCATGTCTGGTTTACCACCACCACGTCCATCGACGATTGGTGCTAATTCTTTGACAAGGTTTCCTGCATGAAGGTCTTTTGTCTTGCTTGCTACAAGGACATTGACTTTGTCTCCGATAGCAGCAACTAGGACAAGAAGATCAGAGTAGTCTTTTTGTTTCCAGTTATCTGCAAAAGTACGAAGGGCACCTGCATCTGATACAGACACTTGGCTAGCAATGTAACGGTGACCGTTGACTTCCTTAACATCCTTGAAGATGTCGCCTGCAGCTGCAGCTGCGGCTTTTTCTTTCAACTCAGCATTTTCCTTTTGAAGTTGACGAAGTTGTTCTTGAAGTCCTTCTACCTTGTGAGGCACTTCCTTGACTTGAGGTGCTTTCAAGGTTGCTGCGACAGCTTTAAGAGCGTCTTCTTGTTCACGATAAGCTTCAAAGGCTTCCTTACCAGTCACTGCCAAGATACGGCGAGTTCCTGATCCGATCCCTTCTTCTTTGACAATCTTGAAGAGACCAATCTCAGAAGTGTTGCCAACGTGGGTACCACCACAAAGCTCGATAGAGTAGTCACCTATAGTAACAACACGGACTTCTTTGCCGTATTTCTCACCAAAGAGGGCCATAGCTCCCATTTCTTTAGCAGTGTCAATATCCGTTTCAACTGTCTTCACTTCAAGAGCTTCCCAGATTTTCTCGTTGACTTGCTGTTCAATGGCACGCAATTCTTCAGCAGTTACTGCTTGGAAATGCGTAAAGTCAAAGCGAAGGAATTCGACTTCGTTAAGAGATCCTGCTTGTGTCGCGTGGTTTCCAAGGATGTTGTGAAGAGCAGCGTGAAGCAAGTGAGTCGCAGTGTGATTTTTCATGACACGGTGACGACGATTTGTATCAATTGCCAAGGTATATTCTTGGTTCAAGGCAAGCGGTGCAAGAACTTCAACCGTGTGAAGGGCTTGTCCGTTTGGTGCTTTTTGAACATTGGTCACAGTAGCCACGACCTTACTTGACTCATCCAAGATTTGTCCGTGGTCAGCGACCTGTCCACCCATTTCAGCATAGAATGGCGTTTCCGCAAAGATAAGAGAGGCAGTTCCTTCTGATACAGCTTCTACTTCTGCATTGTCAGCCACGATAGCCACCAATTTAGAAGATAATTGGCTAGCATTGTAGTTGAAGACACTTTCCACTGTGATGTTTTGAAGGGTTTCATTTTGCATACCCATTGAGCCACCCTTGACAGCTGAGGCACGCGCGCGTTCTTGCTGTTCTTTCATGGCTGCTTCAAAACCTTCACGATCCACAGTCATACCAGCTTCTTCAGCGATTTCTTCAGTCAATTCAACTGGGAATCCATAAGTGTCATAAAGTTTGAAGACATCTGAACCAGCGATAACAGATTGACCTTTTTCTTTCAATTCAGCTACAATGCCTTGGGCAAAATGTTGACCTGAGTGAAGAGTACGCGCAAATGATTCTTCTTCGCTCTTAACGATTTTTTCGATAAAGTCACGTTTTTCAAGCACTTCTGGATAGTAGCTTTCCATGATTTTCCCAACAGTTGGAACCAGTTTGTAAAGGAAAGGCTCGTTGATACCCAATTTTTGACCGTGCATAGAAGCACGACGGAGCAAACGACGAAGAACATAACCACGACCTTCATTTCCTGGAAGGGCACCATCACCAATGGCAAATGAAAGAGAACGGATGTGGTCAGCGATGACTTTGAAGCTCATGTTGTCGCCATCTTGGTCGTAAACCTTACCAGACAATTTCTCAACTTCACGAATGATTGGCATGAAGAGGTCAGTTTCAAAGTTTGTCTTAGCCCCTTGAATAACTGCCACCAAACGCTCCAAACCAGCGCCCGTATCAATGTTCTTGTGTGGCAATTCCTTGTACTCGCTACGAGGAACAGCAGGATCCGCGTTAAATTGTGACAAAACGATGTTCCAGATTTCGATATAACGGTCGTTTTCAATATCTTCTGCAAGAAGGCGAAGACCGATATTTTCTGGGTCAAAAGCTTCTCCACGGTCAAAGAAAATCTCTGTATCAGGTCCAGAAGGCCCAGCACCGATTTCCCAGAAGTTGTCCTCAATAGGAATCAAGTGACTTGGATCCACTCCCACTTCAATCCAACGGTTGTAAGAATCTTTATCGTCTGGATAGTAGGTCATGTACAGTTTTTCAGCTGGGAAGTCAAACCACTCAGGGCTTGTCAAAAGCTCATAAGCCCAAGTGATAGCCTCATCACGGAAGTAATCCCCAATAGAGAAATTCCCCAACATTTCAAACATGGTATGGTGACGTGCTGTCTTCCCTACGTTTTCGATGTCGTTAGTACGAATCGCTTTTTGGGCATTAGTAATACGTGGATTTTCAGGGATAATGGTTCCATCAAAGTATTTCTTAAGGGTTGCTACCCCAGAGTTGATCCACAAAAGAGTTGGATCATTTACAGGAACCAAACTCACTGATGGTTCTACTGAGTGACCTTTAGTCGCCCAGAAGTCAAGCCACATTTGGCGTACTTGTGCACTAGATAGTTGTTTCATATTGTCTCCTTATTTACTTGTTTAATGTGATTGGCTTTCCAGCATTTCCACATAGTCAATCGCGACACAGAGGGAAATGACTAGGTCTGCATAAGCGTCCTCAAGAACCGTTACGGTATAGGTAGAGGTCAGATGGAAGAGTTCCTTCTTAATTTCTGCAATCATCTGATCACGATCATCCAGCAATTTGAAATTCAAATCCCAGATATTGCCCTCGATACGAAGACCTAGATTATCAAACTCATACTTATCTCGCCAGAAGGTCAACTTCTTACGAATGACAAAACTCGAGCCATCCTGAAGCTGAATCTCAAAACGAGGGAGCAAGGTCAAGATTTCTTTACTAATCTGACTGACCTGTTCACCAGCCGCATCATAGATGGTAAAAGTTTTGGGAATCTTAAAAAATGATCCCTCCACCTGATAGGCGATTTCTCCCCTGTCATCCTTGATAGCGAAGCGTTCGCCTCCAAGACGAAACTTTTGTTTGACAAGAAATGTTTTCATCAACACCTCCAAAAATCAAAAGACAAGCTCATATCACGAAGGGCGAAAAACCGCGGTACCACCTTCATTCAATGAACTTGTCATTCTCTTATTCTTATGCAATTGTTAAATTGAGTAGCATGACTTCCTAGCTTAGATGGCTCGCAGCACCGCCATTTCTCTGGACTAAGACAACTGAAAATCAATTCTCAACTTTCTTATTATAACGTTTTTCTAAGCTTGCGTCAACTGGAAATCGTCTCCGTTGAATCAGAGCAATTCTCTACATCTCCGATTACTTTTTCAGAATATACTTTTTCTTACTGCCATTTTTCTTTTTATCCCAACTTTTATTCCAAAGTTTTGAATTGTTAAAGATAGCTTCGAAAATATTTACAAATATAAAGAACCCTATCACCAAATGTATGGAATCAGTTGTTAGGTATTGTCGATCCAAACCATCCTTTAGAGAGAATAGTATAACAGTTTGCTGAACAGTCAAAAAGGTTGGCCAGAAACTTTTTTTGAAAAAAGTAGACATTTCCATTGTTTGTTACCGCTTTCTGTAAGGTTAAACTTAGTATACTACTGGGCTAAAAAATAAGCAACCAGAATAGAAAAATATACAGTTAAAAAATTGCCTTCTATTTTTTAAAAAACGAACCAGCTCTAACTGATTCGTTTTCTTACGTTCTACTCCTACTTCCGATACATTTTAAACTGTAGGAAGAGGTCGCTATATTTGCCTGTCCATTTATGGTCAAATTTCTCATAAACTTCTAGGTGTTTCATGGTTTCAGCATCAGGATAGAAAGCCTTGTCTTCTTTCTTCTCCTCTGGGAGCAGTTCCTTAGCTGGCAGGTTTGGTGTTGAATAGCCGACATACTCTGCATTTTTGAGAGCATTTTCAGGTTTCAACATAAAGTTGATAAAGGCATAGGCGGCATCTTGGTTTTTGACTGTTTTGGGAATGACCATATTGTCAAACCAAAGGTTGCTGGCTTCTGTCGGAACCACATAGCGTAGATTTTCATTTTTCTCCAGCATTTGGCTGGCTTCTCCAGAGAAGGTCACACCGATTGCAGCGTTATTCTGAATCATGTATCCCTTCATCTCGTCCGCCACAATAGCCTTGATATTTGGAGTCAACTTGTAGAGTTTGTCTACTGTCTCTTCCAACTGCTGGGTATCCTTGGAGTTGAGGCTGTAGCCTAGCGAATTGAGTCCTAGTCCCAGTACCTCACGTGCCCCATCAAAGAGCATGATAGAGTTCTTATACTCTGGCTTCCAGAGGTCATCCCAATGCTCAGGCGCCTCATCTACCATGGTTTCATTGTAGACAATTCCCAAGGTTCCCCAGAAGTAAGGAATGGAGAATTTATTGCCTGGGTCAAAGGACTGGTTGAGGAACTCTGGTCCGATATTTTCAAGACCTTCAAGTTTTGAATAGTCAAGCGGTACCAAGAGGTTTTCGTCCTTCATCTTGTTGATCATATATTCACTTGGGATAGCAATATCATAAGTCGTTCCACCCTGCTTGATCTTGGTATACATGGCTTCATTGGAGTCAAAAGTCTCGTACTGGACTTGGATTCCTGTTTCTTCTGTGAACTGAGTCAAGAGTTCAGGATCGATATAGTCACCCCAGTTGTAGATAACCAGTTTTTGACTATCTCGGCTATTGATTTTACTATCTAAATGCGTCGCAATTCCCCACAAGACCAGGATGATGGCTGCAATTCCTGCTAAAAATGAATAGAGTTTTTTCATGCTTGCTCCTCCTTCTCACGTGAGATAAAGTAATATCCAACAACCAGGATAATACTAAAGAGAAAGACAAGGGCAGAAAGGGCATTGATTTCTAGCGAAATTCCTTTACGAGCACGAGAATAAATCTCGACTGACAGAGTTGAAAAGCCATTTCCCGTTACGAAGAAGGTCACGGCAAAGTCATCTAGCGAATAGGTAAAGGCCATGAAGTAACCTGCAATGATAGACGGTGTCAGGTAAGGAAGCATGATTTCCTTGAACATCTGAAATTGACTGGCTCCCAAGTCATAGGCCGCATGAATCATGTCACCGTTCATTTCCTTGAGTCGAGGCAAGACCATCAAGACCACGATAGGAATGGAGAAGGCCACGTGGCTAGATAGAACGGTCAAAAAGCCAAGTGAAAACTTGAGTTGGGTAAAGAGAATCAAGAAGCTGGCACCAATCATAACGTCAGGCGCAACCATGAGGATATTATTGAGTGAAAGAAAGGCTTCTTGGTATTTCTTGCGAGACTGGTAGATGTAAATGGCACCAAAAGTCCCGATAATGGTCGCTATCAAGGCTGACAGAAAGGCCAAGAAAAATGTCTGAGTCACAATCAACATGAGGCGACCATCGCCAAACATGGTTTTAAAATGGCTCAAGCTAAAGCCTGTAAATCTATTCATGTCGTTGCCTGCATTAAAGGCATAGCCAATCAGGTAAAAAATCGGCAGGTAGAGGACAAGAAAGACCAGTCCCAGATAAAGGTTGGCAAATTTTTTCATCGTTCTCTCCTTTCCTTGGTCACCCACATGGTGATGAACATGGTCAGGATAAGAATCACACCGATGGTAGAACCCATTCCATAGTTGTCATTGGTCAGGAAGTTCTGCTCAATGGCTGTTCCCAGCGTGATAACGCGGTTCCCACCAATCAAACGAGTCAGCATGAAGAGACTCAAACTTGGGATAAAGACCGACTGAACCCCACTTCTCACACCGTTCATCGATAGAGGGAAAATGACATGACGGAAGGTCTCCCACTTGGTCGCACCTAGGTCATAACTGGCATTGATAAGATTGTTATCCATATCATCCAAGACATTGAAAATCGGCAAAATCATAAATGGAAGCTCTATGTAGCTTGCGACAAAGATAAAGGAGAAATCGGTAAAGAGCAACTGCTGTGAACCGATTCCGATGAATTCCAAGAATTGGTTAATAGAGCCATTCTGACCAAAAATCCCGATAAAGGCATAGGCCTTGAGGAGCAGGTTAATCCAGGTTGGCAGAATAATCAGCATGAGCCAGAGTTGACGGTGCTTGAGACGGGTCAAAAAGAGGGCTGTTGGATAACTGATAAGCAAGGTCACAAAGGTCACAATTCCTGCATAGAGTACAGAGTTGAAACTCATTTTTAGATAGGTCAAGTTTTGTGACGCAAAGTAAGATTTATAGTTTTCTAAACTGAATTGGCCTTCGATATTGAAAAAGGATTGTCCGAAAATCAAGACCAAGGGTGCCAACACAAAGAGGGCAATCCAGAGCATGTAGGGCACTACAAAGAGTTTAGAGCTTGTTTTCTTCATCTCTTTCCTCCTCGATTGCATTGATCAGACCTGCTTCTTGCTCTTCGATTTCCACGTATTCTTCGATACGAGCATCGAACTCTTCTTCTGTTTCATTGAGGCGCATGATGTGGATGTCTTCTGGTTCAAAGTCCAGACCGATTTCCTCACCCACGATGGCCTTACGAGTCGAGTGGATCATCCATTCATTTCCAAGTTCGTCATAGGCGATAATTTCATAGTGAACCCCACGGAAGAGCTGGGTATCGACCTTAACTTGGAGCTTGCCTTCTTCAGGAAGGGTAATGCGCAAGTCTTCTGGACGAATCACGACTTCGACTGGCTCATTTGGCTTCATCCCCCCATCGACCGCTTCAAAGCGTTTGCCGTTAAACTCAACCAAGTAGTCCTCAATCATGGTTCCTGGCAAGATATTTGACTCACCGATAAAGGTGGCAACAAAGTGGTTAATCGGCTCATCGTAGATATCCACAGGTGTTCCAGACTGGACAATCTCGCCATCATTCATAACGAAAATCCAGTCACTCATGGCAAGGGCTTCTTCCTGATCGTGGGTGACAAAGACGAAGGTAATGCCCAATCGTTGTTGCAATTCACGGAGTTCGTACTGCATGTCTGTTCGCAGTTTCAAGTCCAGCGCTGACAAGGGCTCATCCAGCAAGACCACACGGGGTTGATTGATGATGGCACGGGCAATGGCCACACGCTGGCGTTGTCCTCCAGAAAGTTTACGGATAGAACGTTTTTCATAACCTTCCAACTGAACCATCTTGAGAACTTCTGCTACACGCTGCTCGATTTCTTTCTTATCAATCTTACGCAAGCGGAGCGGAAAGGCAACATTTTCAAACACATTCATATGTGGAAACAAGGCATAGGATTGGAAGACCGTATGCACATCTCGCTTGTTGGTTGGGATGTCATTGATACGGACACCATCCAGCAAAATATCTCCTGTCGTCGCATCCAGTAAACCTGCAATGATGTTAAGGATAGTTGATTTCCCTGAACCAGACGCGCCTAGAAGAGTATAGAACTTCCCTTCTTCCAACTCAAAGTTGATATCTTTGAGAACCTTGGTGTTGCTGTCTTCAAAAACTTTAGAGACGTTTTTGAATTCAATAATTGGTTTTTTCAATTGTCATTTATTCCTTCTTTTTCATAGATTAACAGATCAGGGCTCTGTCAGGCCGCTACTACCTCGCGTAGGAGATTGAACTGCCTACATTCTTCTGCACTGACGATAGGCTTTCACCCCCTTTCCATGACATAGCAGCAGCTTTTCAACTACAGCTTCCTACTTGCTTTCACCCAAGATACGAACTTCTCTCTCAAGAGTAACGCCAGAGTGTTCCTTGACTTTTTCGATAACAGACTCAATCAAGTCCTCGTAGTCTTTAGCCGTTCCATCAGCGACATTGATCATAAAACCTGCGTGTTTTTCTGAGACTTCTACTCCACCAATACGATAGCCTTTCAAGCCAGCTTCAGAAATTAACTGACCTGCAAAATGCCCTACTGGACGCTTAAAGACCGAACCACAAGATGGATATTCTAAAGGTTGCTTGAGTTCACGTAGATGCGTCAAGCGATCCATTTCTTGCTTGATAACCGGATGGCTTCCTGGGGCTAGGGCAAATTTAGCTGATAAGACAACTGCACCAGACTCCTGAATGGCTGAATGGCGGTAACCAAAAGCCAAGTCCTTGACAGATAGGGTCTCGATTTCTCCATCCTTGGTCAAAATTTTACAAGACTGTAAGATGTGGGCAATCTCACCACCATAGGCACCCGCATTCATAAAGACAGCACCACCGACACTTCCAGGAATACCACAAGCAAACTCAAAACCAGTCAAACTATGACGGAGGGCAATGCGAGTTGTTTCAATCAAGTTAGCACCAGCCTCAGCTTCGATGGTATAGCCATCAACGGAAACATGATTGAGCTTGTCACACAAGATAACAAATCCACGAATCCCACCATCACGAACAATGATGTTGCTAGCATTTCCCAGCACCATCCAAGGGATATTTTCTTGATTGGCAAATTTGACAACGCGCGCCAACTCAAAACGATTTCGTGGAAAGACCAAATAATCGGCCTCTCCACCTACTTTTGTATAACTATAGCTATGCAAGGGTTCTTTGAAACGGATATCAATCCCTTCTAAGATTTCAAGCATGTTTTCTTTTACTGACATGACACTCTTCCTTTTACAAAATTCATTCCATTATACCATTTTTAAGACCATTTGACGACCCTAAAAAAATCTTGGGCTTATTTTAAACAAAAAAAGAGGTTTCCCCCTTTTTCTTATGATTTTTTGCAAAAGATAGCCTTGGTTCCATAGGCAACTAGGATCAGTTCAACTAGTAGAATGACTTCAACTAAGACTGGACTTGTAAGCCAGCCAACTTGGGCTAGAGATGGTGCCAGGTCAAAGAAGGCATGTAGGCCATAGGCTGCTAGGAGATAAATCCATTTCTTCTGGCGAACAGCTTGGTAAACCCAAACAGTCAAAAGCAATTGGAAACCTAGAGCCAGAATCCGTTCAAAACCAAGCAAATAAATCTGCCAGACAGAAAGTGACTGAATGGTTTTTAACATATTTTCAGACAGCAATTGCATGACCTGTGGATTCTGAGTTTGAACTGCTGAGAGAACGATGTAGAGATTAATCAAACTAGTAAGACCTAGGAAAATCAACTCCAAGCCACCATGCCCCAATCCATAAGCCAAGGCATCTGCCTTTTCCAAACTTCTCTTTTTCTCCAACCATTTGAAGAAAATAAGACGAGCAGTTTCCTCAAAAAATGCTGCCATGGCTAGGCCATAGATGATATAGACAAGCGGATGGTCTTGTAAGAGGGCAATACTACCGTCTTTTTGAGGATGCAAAACTAAGATATGCACCAGTTTTTCCAAAATCTGTGAAGAGACAAAGAAGGCTACGGCCCCTAATCCCAAAACAGCTAAATTAATCTGGTATTTCTTTTTGGCATACCAAATGCTCCCTAACAAGAAAGCTAGCAAAAGCACCATGGTAATGATAATATGAATGGTCATTTTCTTCTCCTATTCTGCCTTTTCAATATCTTTTTTCATCTCGTCAACATTGAACTTAGCAAACAAGTATTGACGGTCTTGGACTGGGAAACGTTGATCCAATTGGTCAACAGCTCCCACCTCAATAATGCCTTCCTTGATGACAAAGTCCATGACATGACCACCGAAGGTCAAATCATCTGAAATGAAGTGCAGATGGTAGCCTGCCACACTAACCCCATGGAAAATCTCTGGCGTCCAGAAACCAACGATGGTCCCCGCCACATTATCACGACTATATTCCGGTTGATGGGTTGCGACATCAGCAAACTTGGTATCTGGTGTCGACTTGGGAATCATGCGCACATGCATATGTGAAAATTCCCCCCGAATCTTGATAGAGCGGAAAAGATTTTCTCCGTCATAATAAGACTCAATTCGCTCTTCTAATTCCTTGTCTGTCATCTCAAACCGTTGTCGAAAAATAACCTCTGCCTGATGCGGTACCACTGCAGCATAAGGAATGAGGGCATCTGGTGACACCTCTACAATTTCTGGCTGGTCTCCTGATCCTTTGGCCTGATAAGCCTTGCCATCTAAGACAATCAATTCCCCATCAATAGAATCCAAGGTTCCCAAACCAAGATCACCATGCTCTAGCAATTCTCCCACTGTCATGGTACCACCATAAAGGCCAGCCATCAAGGCTCCAAGGGTATTGTATTGAAATAATTTCACTGGTTCCTGCACGTTCTTATCCATTCACTTTCTTGTCTGTTATTCTATAAATGTTACTCCTAAGTATACCACATTTGCCCCTAGATGTGAACGAGAGAAATACTCTAGACATTGCCAAGAAAGAAAAAAAAGGGTACAATGTAACAAAATCAAGGGAGGTCTGGAATGAAGAAACAAAGCAAGTACCAAGAGGTCGTTTCCTATCTAAAAAATGGTATCGAGTCTGGACGATTTCCGACGGGAAGCCGCCTGCCTTCTATCCGTCAACTGAGCCTTGACTTCAACTGTAGCAAGGATACTGTCCAACGAGCCCTGCTGGAATTACGGCACGAACAATATCTCTATGCCAAGCCCCAGAGTGGCTACTATGTCCTAGAACAAGGGCAACACCAGGACCTAGAAATCGAGGTTACCGACGAACATGCCAGCGCCTATGACGATTTCCGACTCTGTGTCAATGAAACCTTGATTGGCCGAGAAAACTACCTCTTCAACTACTATGAAAATCAAGAAGGTTTAGAAGACCTAAGACAATCCATTCATAAACTCCTCTTTGACCAAGCTCTCTACTGCAAGGCGGACCAACTGGTACTGACTTCTGGAACCCAACAAGCCTTGTTTATCCTTTCTCAAATTTCCTTTCCTAGCCAAGCCAAGGAAATCTTGGTGGAACAGCCGACCTACCATCGGATGAATCGCCTCTTGATTGCTCAAGGTCTGGACTATCAAACGATTGAACGAGGCATTGATGGAATTGACTTGGAGGAACTGGAAGGCCACTTCAAAACAGGACAAATTAAGTTTTTCTATACCATTCCTCGTTTTCACTATCCTCTGGGACATTCCTATTCAGAGCAGGAAAAACGAGCTATTCTTGACTTAGCTGCCAAGTATGGTGTTTATATCGTAGAGGACGACTATCTGGGGGATTTGGACTCTAAAAAGGGCCAGACCTTCCACTATCTGGATACAGAGGAGCGCGTCATTTATATCAAGTCCTTCTCAACCAGCCTCTTTCCAGCCCTGCGGATTACGGCACTCATTCTGCCAAATGCTATCAAAGAAGCCTTTGTGGCCTACAAAAATATCCTAGACTACGACAGCAACCTCATCATGCAAAAGGCCTTATCACTCTATATTGACAGTCAATTGTTTGAGAAAAATCGTCTAGCTCGCTTGTCCAATCAGGAAGACTACCAAAAACAAATCGAGGAAAGACTAGCTAACACTCCTTGTCCCCTTCCTCATTATCCCCTACACGATGGTTTATTGCTAGACCTCAGACAGTATCCTAAAATCGCCAGCCTCAAACACAGTCAGCTGAAATTGAACTTCTTTGAAGAGGCTTACTTGGGTGCCTGTCCTTATCAATTTGCCAAGGTATCCTTAGAAAATCTGGAAAAGGTTTTAAACTATTTAAAAGCAGAATTGGAATGACTTCCAACTCTGCTTTTTTCTTATTGTTCAACTTCTGTTAGGCTTGCCGCCTTTTCAAGATATTTTTGGTAGGTACCGTCATCCTTAAGTTTTTGAATGACCTTGTCCACCACTTCTTTCAAATCAGCACTATTTTTTCTAAGGGCAACTGCATTAGCTTCGCCATCCTTCATCTTCAAGCTGACAGTTGCGACAGCTAAGTCGGCATTTTTAGCAGCATAGCTAAGGGCAACAGGCTCATCCATGTGAACAGCATCAACTTTTCCAGCCTGCAATTCATTAACTGCTTCACCCATATTGGTTAGGGAAGTTAATTGAGCTTTTGGCAATTGTTCCTTGACCATAGCTTCTGGAACAGTCCCTTTTTGGGCTGCAATATTAGCACTTTCAAGGCTAGTTAAATCCTTGTATTTTTCTACATCAGACTTACGAACCAAGAAACTAATCTTGTTTTCATAGTAAGGAATTGAAAAATCAAAGACTTCTTTTCTCTCATCAGTAGCGCTAATTCCTGCAACCGCTAGGTCAGCCTTACCAGTTTGAAGACTGGTCAATACATTGTCAAAACTCATGCTTGAAATTTCCAACTTCACCCCAAGTTCATCAGCGATAGCTTGGGCCATATCAATATCTGCACCGACTACCTGATTTTTCCCGTCAACTAAAGACTGAAATTCAAAAGGTGCATAGTCAGGACTAGTCGCGACAACTAATTTCCCCTTTTGCTTAATGGCCTCAACAGCTGACTGAGAACCATTAGAACCCGACTGGCAAGCTACTAAGAAGAAACTTGCAAGAAAACTACATAAAACAAATATCCATTTTTTTGATTTCATAAATAAACAACCTCTCTGTTAATTTTGTATAATTATAACGCTATCCAAGTTACTTGTCAAGTATTTTTTGAATTTTTATCTTAAAAATATTTTTTTCATTCAAAAAAGGAGCTGTCAGTTGATTTTGAGCTCCTTTTTATACAGAATGAATCTATTTTATAGTTCGACAATCTTACCTGTTTCAAAGTAAACAACCCATTCACAGATATTTTTGGCATAGTCTCCAATACGTTCCAAGAAGGCAATCACTTGGAAGTAATCACGTCCTGTAACGATAGCATCTGGATTTTTCTTAATTTCTTCTGTAGCCAAGTCACGAATGCTATCAAAGTAATGGTTGATTTTTTCATCCATTGCTGCTACTTCATAGGCCTGGTCTACTGAACCATTCAGATAGAGTTCTAGGGCTGCTTCAACGAAGTTCTTGACATCGCGACCCATTCTCTTGATTTCTTCTTCAACAGCTGGGATACGTTGCTCCCCCTTCATACGAATGGCTGCTCTTGCAATGGAAACAGCATGGTCCCCCATACGTTCCAAGTCTGATACAGCCTTCAAGACTGTTAGAACAGTACGCAAGTCCTGAGAAACCGGTTGTTGAAGGGCAATCATTTCAAATGATTTCTTCTCCAATTTCACTTCGTATTCGTTTACTTCTGCATCATCTTCGATAACTTCCTTGGCCAAATCACGGTCATGCGTAACAAAGGCACGCACTGTCCGATTGATTTGGGATAGCACTTCTTGTCCCATAGCATAGAACTGGTTGTGCAATTTCTCCAAATCTTCTTCAAATTGAGAACGTAACATCATTTATCTCCTTATCCAAATTTTCCTGAAATATAATCTTCTGTTTCCTTGTGTTGTGGGTTTAGGAACATCTTCTTGGTATCGTTAAACTCGATTAAATCTCCATCTAGGAAAAATCCTGTCTTGTCAGAAATACGAGAAGCTTGTTGCATGGAACGCGTAACCAAGAGCATGGTATATCTATCTTTTAGACCATACAAGGTTTCCTCAATCTTACCAGCCGAGATAGGGTCCAAGGCTGAAGTCGGTTCATCCAAGAGAATGATTTTAGGACTTGTTGCCAAGACACGGGCAACACAGACACGTTGCTGTTGTCCACCTGAAAGCCCGATAGCTGAATCATGCAGGCGATCCTTGACCTCATCCCAGATAGAAGCTCGTTGCAAGGCTTTTTCTACCGCTTCATCCAGAACCTGCTTGTCCTTAACTCCATTGATACGAAGCCCGTAAACAACATTTTCGTAGATAGACATAGGGAAAGGGTTCGGTTGTTGAAAGACCATACCGATTTCCTTCCGCAATTCAACTGTATCTGTACGCGGACTGTAGATGTTGTGGCCGTTATAAACCACCGAACCAGTTGTGGTCACCTCTGGATTGAGATCCCCCATGCGGTTGATAGCCTTGAGGAGGGTTGATTTCCCTGATCCAGATGGACCAATCAAGGCTGTAATTTCCTTAGGTTGGAAAGATAGGGAAACACTATTCAAGGCCTTCTTTTGATTGTAGTAAACGGACAGGTCTGACACCTGTAAAATCGCTTCTGTCATACTGTTTCCTTTCTATCCAAAGTGTCCTGTTACGTAGTCATTGGTTGACTGTAGTTTGGCATTTTGGAAAATATTAGAGGTCTTATCGTACTCGATCAAGTCACCCAAGTAGAAAAATCCTGTGTAGTCACTAGCACGCGCAGCCTGCTGCATACTGTGGGTCACGATGATGATGGTAAAGTCCTTCTTCAATTCCAACATCGTTTCTTCCAGCTGGGCTGTCGCAATAGGATCCAAGGCTGACGCCGGTTCATCCATCAAGAGGATATCTGGTTTAACAGAGATAGCGCGAGCGATACAGAGACGCTGTTGCTGACCACCTGATAAGGTCAAGGCTGACTTGTGCAAATCATCTTTGACCTGATCCCAAAGGGCAGCTTGACGGAGAGAAGTTTCCACAATTTCATCCAAAACTTGCTTGTCCTTAACACCTGCACGTTCATGGGCAAAAGTGATATTGCGGTAGATAGACTTGGCAAAGGGATTTGGGCGTTGGAAGACCATTCCGATGTGCTTGCGCATCTCATAAACATTGATTTCTGGGCGGTTGACATCAATCCCTTGATAGAGAATTTGACCTGTTACCTTGGCAATATCAATCGTATCATTCATACGATTGAGACTGCGGAGATAGGTTGATTTTCCTGAACCAGAAGGGCCAATTAAGGCAGTAATTTTATTCTTTTCAAATTGCATATCGATGCCCTTGATGGATTCATTTTTACCGTAGTAAACATGTAAATCCTTAGTAGAGAGGGCCACTTTCTCTTCAGGAAAGGTGATGATATGCTTTTCATCCCAATTATATTTTGACATGGCTTCTCCTTTAGGCAGCGGTTAATTTCTTATGTAGGTAACTTCCGAGTTTACGGGCTCCAAAGTTAAAGATGAGGATAAAGATGAGGAGCACGGCCGCAGAACCTGCTGATACGATGGTTCCATCTGGAATAGTTCCTTCACTATTGACTTTCCAGATATGGACAGCCAAGGTTTCTGCTTGACGGAAGATAGAGATTGGGCTAGTCACACTGAGAATATTCCAGTTAGACCAGTCAAGGGCTGGAGCGGATTGTCCTGCTGTATAGATCAAAGCAGCCGCCTCACCAAAGATACGACCAGAGGCCAAGACGACACCCGTTACAATACCTGGTAGGGCTTCTGGAATGACCACATGGACTACTGTCTCCCAACGAGAAATCCCAAGGGCCAGACCAGCCTCACGTTGCGTATGGTGAACGTGTTTCAAGCTATCTTCAACATTACGAGTCATCTGAGGCAGGTTAAAGACCGTCAAGGCCAAGGCACCTGAAATGATTGAAAATCCATACTCAAACTGAACTACAAAGATCAAGTAACCAAAGAGACCTACAACCACTGATGGCAGTGAAGACAAGATTTCAATACAGGTTCTGACAAAATTGGTCACAGGACCTTTTTTAGCATATTCAGCTAGGAAAATCCCAGCTCCCATAGACAAAGGCACAGAGATAATCAAGGTAATGACCAAAAGGAAGAAGGAATTATAGAGCTGAATTCCAATCCCTCCGCCTGCTTGGTAAGAAGATGATTTGCCAGTCAAGAAAGACCAAGAGATGTGGGGCAAACCACGAACCAAGATATAGAGAATCAAGGATGCCAAGATGGCAACAATAATTCCTGCAATCGAGTAGAGGACAGCTGTTGCAATTTTATCTAATTTCTTAGCGTGCATAGTTTTTCTTTCCTCTTTCTTTCGTAATCAATTTAATCACACTGTTGAAGGCCAAACTCATCAAGAGCAAGACCAAGGCCAAGGACCAGAGAACGTTATTATCAACTGTTCCCATAACGGTATTTCCGATACCCATGGTCAACACAGAGGTCAAGGTCGCAGCAGGTGTTGTTAGTGAAGTTGGAACAACGGCTGAGTTTCCAACTACCATCTGAATGGCCAAGGCCTCACCAAAGGCACGCGCCATCCCAAAGACCACTGCTGTGAAAATCCCTGAACGCGCTGCCTTCAAGGTCACGCGCCAGATGGTTTGCCAACGAGTGGCCCCCATAGCCAAACTAGCTTCGCGGTAGTGACGAGGCACAGCACGCAAGCTATCAGTTGTCATAAAGGTTACCGTCGGTAAAATCATGACAAAGAGAACGAAAATTCCTGACAAAATCCCAAAACCAGTTCCACCAAAGATACTACGGACAAAGGGAACTACGACCTGCAAACCGATAAATCCATATACGACTGAAGGAATCCCTACTAGCAATTCAATGGCTGGTTGCAAGATTCTAGCACCTTTTGGTGAAACTTCGGTCATGAAGACTGCCGCACCAATGGCAAAAGGAGTTGCGATAAGAGCTGACAGGATTGTAACAATAAAGGAACCCAAAATCATGGGAAGGGCACCAAATTGTTTACCTGAAGGATTCCAAGTTTGGCCAAAAAGGAAATCAAAGATATTAACCCCATTTACAAAGAAGGTCGACAAACCTTTTTGGGCTACGAAAATCAAAATCATAGCCACAATGATGACAATCAAAGACAGACAGGCAAAGGTCAAGCCTTTTCCTAGTTTCTCTAGACGAGAGTTCTTTGAGGGAGAAAGTAATTTTTTAGCTAATTCTTCTTGATTCATTAGTGACTCCCTTCTAGTGCTGTCACCGTTCCTACAGCATCTTTTTCAACCTTCATTTCCTTGACAGAAATATAGCCCATCCCCTTAACGATTCCACTTTGCGCTTCATCTGAGAGGACAAAGTTGAGAAATTCTGCCACCAATTCATTTGGTTGACCTAGGGTGTACATGTGTTCATAAGACCACAAAGGCCAGTTATTGCTTGTAACATTTTCTGCAATCGGCTCATAGCCGTTCAACTTCATGCGTTTAACTGAGTCATCCACATAGGCAAAGGCTAGGTAAGAAATGGCTCCTGGTGTCTGGGAAACAATGTTTTTAACCATCCCATTTGAATCCTGTTCTTGACTCTGCACAGCAGATTGACCATCCATGACAACACTATCAAAGGTTGCACGCGAACCAGAACTTGCTGCGCGATTGATAATGGAAATGGCTAGGTCTTTGCCCCCGAGCTCTTTCCAGTTGGTTACTTGACCTGTGAAGATGCTACGGAGTTGTTCAGTTGTCAGATTTTCAACATCAACTTCCTTGTTTACAATCACCGCCAAGCCCGCTACCGCAACCTTGTGGTCCACTAGAGCAGAAGCGTTGATACCGTCTTTTTCCTCGGCAAATACGTCTGAATTTCCTACATCAACGGCTCCAGATTGAACCTGAGACAGACCTGTACCAGATCCTCCACCTTGGACGTTGACTGTTTTTCCAACGTGCATAGAACCAAATTCATCTGCTGCTGCTTCGACCAAGGGCTGAAGAGCTGTTGAGCCAACAGCTGTCATGGATTCTCCACGATCAATCCAGCTAGCACATCCCGTCAAAGAACCTGCCAGCAAAAGAGCTGCAAGGGATAGAGCGAGTTTTTTCCTTTTTTTCACTGTTTTTCTCCTTGAAAATAATGGTGAATGCCGTGAATTTTTTCAACTATTTATTTATGTTTTTCTTTTTTAAAATTGGGAGCCAACTGAAGTTGATAGCTTGGTTTTACTAGAAATTTGCTCAGTTGCCTTGCCCACCAATTTTGACTTAAAATGAAAGACAATTTGAAAAAAATCCATACTTCCACTATAACATAGACAAGCTACTTTGACTAGCATTTTCACTTGAATCTAAGGCCTTTAGGAAAATAATTTTTCAAAACATTTCCAGTCACCTTAGCAAAGCCCAAACCATTTCCTTGAACCAAAACTTGGTACCAACCATTTGGCAGACTTTCTGCCAGCTGAACGGTTTCTCCAGCCACATACTTTATAAATGCTTCTTGGTCAATTTCAAGCGACTGCTTGACCTGACTCGGTTTCAAGGCTAGACCAAGAGCAAAACTAGGCTCAAAGCGTTTCTTCTTAAAAGTGCCCAGATGCAGTCCATTGCGAGCAATCTTGAGTTTCCCTAAATCTGGCAAGAATTCTGGCAAGAGATAAAGTTGGTCACCAAAAGTCTGCAAGATTCCCCTTAGATTGACCTGCAAATGTTTTTGGGCAAATTCCTGCCACAAGGCAACTTGTTCTCGACTGAGATTGCTCTTACTTGCCTTAAATTTAGGGGCTGGATTGTCACCTTTAAATTGTAAATGCGCTACAAACTGACCCTCTCCCTTAAAATGATGTGGGTACATACGAGCCGTTTCTGGCAGGTCAATTCCAGCTACCATTCCATTGATATGCTCTACTGGCAACAAATCAAAATCATACTCCTCCAGTAGCCAATTGACAATCTCTTCGTTTTCCTCAGGTGCCCAGGTACAGGTTGAATAAACCAAGCGACCACCTTCAGCTAGCATGGTTACTGCATCTTCCAGAATTTCTCTTTGCAAGCTAGCACATTGACTCGGATAATCTAAGCTCCAATAGTTCATAGCATCTGGTTGCTTACGAAACATTCCTTCACCAGAGCAAGGAGCATCAAGAACGATTAGGTCAAAATAGCCTTTAAAAACCTTGGCCAAGCGGTCAGCAGATTCATTGGTCACCACGACATTTGTCGCTCCAAAGCGCTCCATGTTTTCTACTAAAATCTTAGCCCGTTTGCTTGAAATTTCATTGGAAACAAGGAGACCCTCCCCTGCTAGATAGGCTGCCAGCTGAGTTGATTTTCCACCCGGTGCAGCAGCCAAATCCAAGACTTTCATACCAGGATTGGGCTGGGCTACCTGAGCAACCATCTGAGCAGCAGGTTCTTGCGAATAAACTAAACCAGTAGCATGCTCAGGCGATTTCCCAGACACCTTCCCGTAGTGGCCCCAAGGAGTTTGAGGAATGGCATCAGGAAAGGAAATTGGCGCTTCTTTTAAAGGATTGACCCGAAAAGCCGAAACCGCTTCCTCCTTAAAAGAGGCAAGAAAATCTCTTGCCTCATCTCCTAGTATCTCTTCATATTTTTCAACAAATCCTTCTGGAAATTGCATTTAAGTTCTTTTCCTTTCGTAAATATAGGATTGAATTTCCTCCTGCATCTCAAGAGGTAGCATCATGACCGGTTGTCTAGTTTGAAAATCAGGAGCTTCACCAGAAAGGGTTACAACCCGATAGCCCAGACTTTCCCCTAAAATACTAGCTGCGGCATAATCCCATGGTTGCAGATAAGTGATATAGGTCAACAAACGCCCTGACAAAATCTTGGCAAAACTGATGGCCGCACTCCCATATACACGAACACCGAGGACCGCTCGACCCAAATCAGCCAGACCCCATTCATTGGTTTCTAGCATACCACTATTCCCTGCAATGAGAAAATCTCCAAGTGGTTTTGGTTTAAAGGGAGCTAGGGGCTTATCATTTAGACAAACTGGAAATTCACCACCACCGTGATAACAATCCCCTTTGACCACATCATAAATCAAACCAAACTGGCCTTGACTATTTTCAAAATAAGCCACCATAACAGCAAAATCTTCCTGCTGGGCGACAAAATTATTGGTCCCATCAATGGGATCAATGACCCAAACTTTGCCCTCTTGAACCGAGGCTCGCAGACAACCTTCTTCAGCACAAATCTTATCCTCAGGATAACGAGACAAAATCTCACCAACCAATAGCTCCTGAACTTCCTTGTCCAGTCTGGTCACTAAATCTGTTGGAGAGGACTTAGTCGTAACCTGCAAATCTTCCTGCCTATGGTCAAGGATATGCTGGCCCGCCTTCTTAACAAGCTCTTTGGCAAATTCAAATTTACTTTCCAAGAGAAATCTTTCCTTCCCCTTTTTCCTTGGCAGTCTGAACTGCTCGGTAAAGCGAATAGCCACTAACTGTTTCAAATTCTCGTCCCAAACGTTTCTCTTCGCTCTTGCTTGGCACGACCGCTTTGAATCTCTTATAGGAGTCCAGTAACTTTTTAGCCTCTACCTTGCTCTCATAGGCAGCTTCAACTTCATTAAAAAAAGAAAGCACTGAAGCAAGTTCTTCAGTGCTCCACGACAAATCTAGTGGGTAACTATACTGTTTGTTCATTAACTAATACCAGCTCTCATTCTTGCTTCTTTTAGTTCTTGCTTACGGTAACTACGAGGGAGAAAAGCACGAATCTCATCTTCATTAAAACCGATCTGCATACGTTTGGCATCGATAATAATTGGACGACGCAAAAGACTAGGGTACTGCTCAATCAAATGAAGCAATTCTGATACCGAAATACTTTCTACATCAATATCTAATTTTTGAAAAATTTTTGAACGAGTTGAAATGATGTCATCAGTACCATTTTCGGTCAAGGAAAGGATGTGTTGCAATTCTTTTCTTGTTAAAGGACTGGTCATAATATTGTGTTCCTCAAAGGGAACCTTATGTTTTTCTAACCAGGCCTTTGCCTTACGACATGAAGTACAGCTCGGTGATAGAAATAGTGTAATCATGCTTTTCTCTTCTTATCTATACTTTGCTGATTCTATTATACAAAAAAATAAAGCGCTTGACTAGAGATTTTTAGAAAAAAAGCCTATTTTTTCAAGAAAAATAGACTGTTCGCGAACGATTGACACAATTGGATTTGGTTAATTCATTCTTGACAATAGTTTCGAATCACACACCTAATTTATATATGCGAAATAAGAACATCTTTCGTTTCACTTCCTACGACTTTTTAGATAAATATAGCCAAAGAAGCTTTCATAGAGGGCAAAAAATAGGAGAAAGGCATGAAGGAAGAAGATCTCTGGCAAAATCAGAATAACAGGATCCTTGGCTGGATCAAAAAGCCAGGTATCATCTCCCACAAAGAGAATTTGATGGAAAAGAGTAAAGAATTGGTCAAAACCAATCAAAACTCCCCCAAGACCAATCAGCAAAGGCAAAACCACTAGAGCTAAAAGCTCTTTACTAAATAAAGATAAAAAGCCCTTTTTCACAATCCCTTTGACAAAGAAATAGAAACTTGGTAGTGTCACAAGAGCAACTAGCTGCACCAAGTGAAAGAGATTCTTCACCACCGCAAAGTGATGTAGCCCAGATACTGACGAACGAAAATCCGGCATCTGCAAGACCTGACTAAAAGGATTGGTCAGATAATTCATCAAGATATGAAAGTTGTACTGAATAGTTTCTGGTTTTAGATAGACTCGATCCGTTAAGTTCAGCCACTGAATTTCCAGCGGATAGAAAATCCAAGCCAAATAAATGGTCAAAAGGATTGAGAGGGAGAGGAGAAAGAGCATCGAGCTCCAAAAGGTCAGTTTAGTTTTCATCAAAGTTCCACTCCGCAAGGCTAGAAACCACATGAGTCGGTGCGATTGGCAGGTCTGCTACTTCTTCTGCCTTAGTAAAACCTGTTGTCACCAAGAGCGTTGGAATGCCATTGTCAATCCCTGCTCGAATATCAGTCAAGTAATTGTCCCCAACCATAATCAACTCTTCCCGTTCCAAGCCTAAGTGCTCAACTGCCTTATCCATAATGATGGCATTTGGTTTTCCGATATAAACAGGCTTCACTCGTGTTGCTACTTCAAGCAGGGTAATCAGTGAACCAGCACCTGGCAAAAGACCGCGTTCTGTCGGGATGTTGAGATCAGGATTGGTTCCAATAAAGTGAGCTCCCTTTTGAATCGCAAGAGTTGCTGTGGCAAATTTTTCATAGTCGACTTGCCAGTCCAGTCCTACTACCACATAGGCTGGATTTTCCTTGTCTTCCACATAACCAGCCACCTTGATGGCTTCCTTAAGCCCTGCTTCTCCGATGACGTAGACCGTCTTTTCCAGTCCCAAGTCGTTCATATAGTCGATAGTTGCCAAGGTCGCTGTGTAGACAGTCGATAGGGGCGTATCGATATTAAAATTCTGAGCCAGCATCTCCTGAACACTCTCTGGAGTGCGGGTTGTATTGTTGGTTACAAAGAGATAGGGAATATCACGCTTTTGCAATTCATGGACAAAAGCCTCTCCTGCTGGGATTCGGTCTTTCCCCTTATAAATCGTTCCGTCTAAATCAATTAAATAGCCTTTATATTTCATCTATTTCTCCCTAATCCTTTTTTATTTCTTGCCAAGTGATGATAGCTTGGGCATTAGTAGCCCCGTCACTTATAATTTCATGCTTACTTTCCAGTCCAGACCGTTCAACAGCCGATGTAATCACCCCACCTGGTCGAACTTCCTTGACATACTTGAGATTGATTTTCTTGGGAATATATTGGGTCAAAAAATCAGCTCCCATGACCTCAAAAATCCAGTCCAAGTATTTACTGTTATTGACATGACCATTCATATCCAAGTCGTAAAAACGAACATGGTAATCCTTGCTGATTGGCTCGTTCAATGACTCATACTTTGGCCCGCGGATAAGCTTTTTATCAAAATCAGACTGGTAAGGAGCTACAATCTCAGGTTCAACAGCATGTACTTTTCGACTGTCTCTGTCCATGAGAACAAAGGTCACCATCATGTGGATAAGCTCCTGCCCCGTTTCATCATAAATGGTAAAGCGACGGTAGCAAAAGAGTCGATTGTAACTCAGTGCTTCCGTTTCGATGGTGATTTCTTCCGCAAAACGAGGCAAACGAACTACCTCAATATCATAGTCTGTGATAATCCAGACCAGATTATGCTCTTCCAAAATGGCCTTATCACTAACTCCTAACTCAATCGACTGCATCCCTGAAACTTGAAGGGATAGCAAAATCACATCTGGAAGCTTGATATGACCGTTCATATCAGCCATATCAAAAGGAATTTTCATTTTCATTCGATAAGTTAAGCCCATCATCTACTCCAAAATAAATCGTTCTGCTACGGTGTCTCCTAAAAAGAGACCTCTTTTTGTCATACGAACTCGGTCACCATCTATTTGCATGAGACCTTGTTGAACCAATTCTCTGACAATTTCTCCATAAAGTCCATCGAAAGACCGTCCAAATTTTTCCTCAAATCGCGCCATGGAAACCCCTGATTTCTTGCGGAGTCCCAAGAACATTTCTTCTTCCATTTGCTCTTTTTGACTCAGGTGCTCTTCTGTGATGCGAGCATTGCCTTCCTCAACTGCATTAAGATAATGACGAATGGGACCATGATTTTTATAGCGTACTCCATTTACATAACCAGAGGCCCCAGCACCGATGCCATAGTATTCAGCATTGTCCCAGTACATGAGATTGTGGCGACTTTCAAAACCAGGCTTTGAGAAATTAGAAATCTCATAATGTTCAAAACCAGCTCGCTCCAGCTCTGCGATGATATACTCAAACATCTCAGCCTCAAGTTCCTCCTTAGGCAGAGGCAATTTCCCTCGTCGCATACGGTTCATAAAGACCGTATGATTTTCCAAAATCAAACTATACAAACTCATATGGGGAATATCCAGCCCAATGGCCTTAGCCACATTGTCCTTAACTTGCTCCATAGTCTGACCAGGCAGTGCATAAATCAAGTCAATAGAGATATTGTCAAAACCAGCCAGTTTCAGGCGGTCGATATTTTCATAAATGTCCTTCTCCAAATGACTGCGCCCAATCTTTTTCAGCATTTTGTTATCAAAAGTTTGCACACCTAGCGAAACACGATTGACAGCCGAGTTTTTCAAAACAGCTATCTTATCTGCATCCAAATCGCCTGGGTTGGCCTCAATGGTCAACTCTTCCAAGACTGACAAATCTAGATTTTTAGTCAAGCCATTTAAGAGCACCTCTAATTGCGGTGCTGACAAAGCCGTTGGCGTCCCACCACCGATGTAAAGGGTTCGTAACTTTTGAATGTCATAAGAACGAAACTCTTCCAGCAAATGCTCCAAATAACTATCTACCGGCTGATTCTTGATAAAAACTTTTGAAAAGTCACAGTAATAACAAATCTGGGTACAAAATGGGATGTGCACATAGGCTGACGTTGGTTTTTTCTGCATAGTAATTATTATACCACAAAGACAGGCTACGAGAAAAAAATCACCATCCCCAGATACATAGTCCGTCCAGAGATGGTGATGGTTTATTCTTCTGTTATGTCAATAACAATCTCTTCTGATTCATCAAGAGTTTCAGCCTTTTCTTGCCATTGCTCCTTGAGATTATTGAATCGATCTTTTGATGCTTCTGTCGCTTGACGAGCACATGATTTGGCTTGAGCAAGGACACTGTCCACAGTGATTTCACCTGACTCAACCTGTTCTTTGGTTTTAAGAACAAAATCTGTAGCCTGCTCCTTGACTTCTGTCAGTTTTCCACAGACCTGCTCCTTGGCATACTCAGGATCTTCTCTCAAATCATCTAGAAAATCTTGAGCCTGACTGCAAACTTGTTTGCCCTTGTCGCTTGTTAAAAACAAGGCGAGAGCTGCACCTGAAACGGTTCCTAAAAGGATTGAGGATAGTTTACCCATAAGAATTCTCCTTTTTTATTTTTTGAAAAATTTACTTGCTACACGAAGAGCTGACAAACTTGCACCAGTCTTAAGTGTTTTTGAACCAGCTGAAGAAGCTTTCTTGCTCAAGACACGCGCATGGTCATTGAGGTCTGAAACAGATAGAGATAAATCTGCCACTGCACTAAAGAGTGGATCAATCGTTGCCACCTTGACATTGATATCATCTGCCAAGACATTGACCTTAGCCAGCAATTCATTGGTATGATGCAAGGTCACATCCACATCTGAAGTCAAGGTTTTAATCGTCTTCTCTGTTTCATCGATAACACGTCCAAGCTTTTGTACAGTAATGATTAAATACACTAAAAATACAATCAAAGCAAGGGCTACAAGAATATATGCAACTTCTAACATTTAGTTTTCCTCCTCTGAAATATAGTAAGGGGCCTTCTTTCGATTTTGATATAGAACGATAAAAATACCCAGTCCGATAAGAACAACTGATAGCCATTGAGACACTCGAAGGCCAAAGAACATGAGGCTATCTGTTCGCATGCCTTCGATGACCATACGACCGAAACCATACCAAATCAAGTAAAAGGCAGTGATATGACCTCGTCTGAGACTCTTCCATTTTCGTCTCAATATCAAAATCAAGGCAAAGCCAAGTAGATTCCAAAGAGACTCATAAAGGAAGGTCGGCTGACGGTAGCTCCCCTCAATATACATCTGGTCACGGATAAAGCCAGGTAGATAATCCAGATTATCCACTGCTGCACCATAAGCTTCTTGGTTAAAGAAATTGCCCCAGCGCCCCAAACTTTGGGCAATCATGACGCTAGGCGCCGCAATATCTAGAAAATCCCAAGTATTGATGAGTTTACGATCAGCAAAAATATAGAGTACAAGAGCCCCAGTTATCAAACCACCGTAAATGGCCAAACCACCATTCCAAATGGCAAAAATTTCTCCCAAGTTCTGACTATAGTAATCAAAACGGAAAATGACATAGTAGAGACGAGCTCCTAAAATAGCCAGAGGAAAGGCTATCAAGATAAAATCTAAAATATCGTCTGGTATAATTTTCTTTCTAGGCGCTTCTTTCATGGTCAAATAAACCGCAAGAATCAAGCCTGTCACAATACACAAGGCATACCAACGAATGGCTAGAGGGCCTAGATGAATAGCAATTGGATCAAGCATTAGGCACCTCGTTTTGAGCAATAAGATTGGTCAAGCGTTCTTCGAACAAACGCGTCGCATCAAAGCCCATTTCCTTGGCACGATAATTCATGGCAGCAGCCTCAATCACGACAGAGATATTACGACCTGTTTTAACTGGAATGCGGATACGAGGAATGCCTACGCCAGAAATTTCTATTTCCTCTGCATTGTTTCCAAGGCGATCAAAGGTCTTATGCGTATCATAATTTTCCAAGTAAACAGCCAGCTGGACTTGTGAAGAATCCTTGACCGCACTCGCACCGTAGAGGCTCATAACATCGATAATCCCAACCCCACGAATTTCAATCAAGTGTTTCAAGATTTCAGCTGGTTCACCCCAAAGAGTAATCTCATCCTTGGCAAAGATATCGACACGGTCATCAGCTACCAAGCGGTGACCACGTTTGACAAGCTCTAGACCTGTCTCACTTTTACCAATTCCACTATCGCCCTGAATCAAGACACCCATACCATAGATATCCATCAAGACACCGTGCACACTGGTACGTTCTGCCAAACGAGAATCCAAATAGCTAGATAACTCTCCAGATAAACGACTAGTTGCTGTACGGCTAGTTAAAATGGCAATTTTACATTCTCTGGCTGCCTTTAACATTTCCTCTGGAACTACCAAACCACGGGCAACAATAACCGCAGGTGTCTCAGGTAGAAACATTTTTTTCAAGACTTGGTAACGGTTGTGAGAGGACATCGAAACGAGGTAGGACCACTCCTTCATTCCCAAGAGCTGGATTCGCTCAGGCGTATAATAGTCAAAATAGCCCGTCATTTCAAGACCAGGTCGCGTAATGTCCGCAGTATTAATTTCCTTTTCAAGCAATTCTGGTTCGCCATAGACAATGTCTAGTCTAAGCTTTTCAATCACTTCTTTTACTAAAACCGACATCATTTCCTCCTTCAAATGAGTTCTTCTTTCTATTATATCAAATTGTAGGAGGATATTTGAGATTTTTGCAGGCTTTGAAGTATTTATTTAAAAGAAAAAGACTAGATTTCTCTAGCCTTTCATTTCTAATTAGAATTTTTTACGTTTACGAGCTGCTTCTGATTTACGTTTACGTTTTACAGAAGGTTTTTCATAGAATTCACGTTTGCGTGTTTCTTGAAGAGTACCAGCTTTAGTAACCGCACGTTTGAAACGACGAAGTGCGTCGTCAAGAGATTCATTCTTACGTACTACTGTTTTAGACATTTTTTTCACTCCCTTCAAGTTCAAGATCTATTCTATTTTACACGTAAAAGGAATAATTGTCAAGAAAAAATCCGGTTTAATTTTGATTTTTTCTTCCATTTATACAAGTCTTGAAAGCGTTCAATAGAAGAACTGAAGGATGCTGCTTTTTTATTTTTCAAGCAGACTGAGCGCTTCTGCATCTGCAATGATGGTCACATCAGGGTGGTTTTGTAGGCTACTTGCTGGTAGACTTTCAGTTACTGGGCCTGACACTGTTCCAGCGATGGCTTCTGCTTTTGACTCACCGTAAGCAAAGAGAAGGATAGACTTGGCATCCAAGATGTTTTTAATTCCCATTGAAATGGCTTGAGTTGGAACGTCTTCAATCTTGTCAAAGAAGCGAGCATTAGCTTCGATAGTAGACTGATCAAGTTCGACTAGATGCGTTTGGCTATCAAATGGAGTTCCTGGCTCGTTAAAGCCGATATGTCCATTGCGACCGATTCCCAAGATTTGGAGGTCAACTGGATGGTCAGCCAAAATTTGGTTGTAGCGTTCAACTTCAGCTTCAGCATTGTCCTTAACTCCACGAGGTAAGAAACTTTCTTTAAATGGTTTTTGGTTGAACAAGTTTTCTTGCATGAAGTAACGGTAAGACTGTGGATTGTCTCCATCAAGTCCTACATACTCATCAAGGTTGACACTGGTTAGATTCGAAAAATCAAGGTCACTCTCAACAATTTCCTTGTAAAATTCAAGTGGGCTACTTCCTGTCGCAAGTCCTAGGGTTTGAGCTCCATTGGCCAATTTTTCCTTCAAAATCTCAAAAGCAACTTTTCCACCTTCGATTTGGTTTTCAACTTTAATAACTTTCATCTTTTCATCCTCCGTTTCAATCTATATTTATTATATGGTATAGACCAATTTTTGTCAAGTGAAAACGATTTAATTTTCAAAAAAAGAGCGTCCAAACTTGAAACATGTTATAATGGATAAGATTAGAACTTAGAAAGAATGAACAGATATATGAATACAGCTGATTTTGATTTCCACTTGCCTGAGGAATTGATTGCCCAAACGCCCCTTGAAAAACGAGATGCCTCCAAACTCCTTATCGTTAATCGTGAGACAGGAAAAATGCAGGATAAACACTTCCACTCTATTATTGATATGCTGGAACCTGGCGATGCCCTTGTTATGAACGATACCCGTGTTCTCCCCGCCCGCCTCTATGGTCAAAAGGAAGAAACAGGAGGCCATGTGGAACTTCTCCTGCTCAAAAATACTGCTGGAGACGAGTGGGAAGTTCTGGCCAAACCTGCCAAACGCCTCAAGGTCGGGACTCGTGTTAGCTTTGGTGATGGTCGCCTCAGCGCTGTCGTTACGGAAGAATTGACTCACGGGGGCCGCATGGTCCGCTTTGAATACCAAGGAATTTTCCTAGAAGTTTTGGAAAGTCTGGGAGAAATGCCATTACCACCTTATATCCATGAAAAACTGGATGACCGTGAACGCTATCAAACCGTTTACGCCAAGGAAAGTGGCTCTGCTGCTGCACCTACTGCTGGTCTTCACTTCACCAAAGAATTGCTGGCAGAAATCCAAGCTAAGGGTGTTCATCTAGTCTATCTGACTCTTCATGTCGGACTCGGAACCTTTAGACCTGTTTCTGTGGACAATCTGGATGAACACGAAATGCACTCAGAATTCTACCAGCTTTCTGAGGAAGCAGCTGCAACCCTTCACTCTGTTAAAAAAAACGGTGGTCGCGTCATCGCTGTTGGAACCACTTCTATCCGCACCCTGGAGACTATTGGTTCCAAGTTTGATGGACAGATCCAAGCAGATTCTGGCTGGACCAATATCTTTATCAAACCTGGATACGAATGGAAGGTTGTCGACGCCTTCTCGACCAACTTCCACCTGCCAAAATCAACTCTGGTCATGTTGGTTTCTGCCTTTGCCGGCCGTGAATTGGTCTTAGATGCTTACCACCATGCCATTCAAGAACACTACCGCTTCTTTAGTTTTGGCGATGCCATGTTTATCTATTAATTTATATAATCAAAAAACGCATATTATCAGGCAATAAAACCTTGATAGTATGCGTTTTGTTATAGATAAAAAATAAATTAGTCTGTTCTCAAGCTCGTATCTTTCAAACTCTGAACACTGGCATTGATCACCGCACCGACAATCAAAATCTTAGCGATGAGAATAAACCAGAACATCATGACCACCACGACGACGGAACTGAAAAAACGGACGTCCACTAGGTGATTGACATAATTGTTAACATAGACTGAAAAGATATTAAGTAGTAAGACCAGAGTCAGCATGACAAAGGAACTACCTGGCAATACATGTCGAATCCTTCGCACCTTAACATTGGGCAGGAAATAATAAAGCATGACCAAGATTGCAAAAATCAAAGCATAGACCAAGGGACCTGTTAGGTCTTGCAGATAATCAAAGAGAGGACTATCCGATTTCCAGTAACTTTTGATAAGGTTGAGGAGCATGCGACCAAAGACACTGAGAAATAGAGCTAAGGCAAAGAGAATCTGCAAGCCAAAACTGACAAACAAACTCATGAGTTGATGAGAAATCATCCCACGATTTTTAGCTACTCCGTAAGCTTTATTAAAGGCTTTCTGTAGAAAATTCATGGATTTTGAAAAGGTCCAAAGGGCTGATAAAACCGCAAAACTCAATAAGCCCGTTGACGGTTGGGTGAGCACTTCTGTAATAATCTTTGCAACCACATCATACATGGTTTCCGGCAAAAATTCATTGACAACCTTTAAAAAATTAGAAGCTGGAATCTGAAAATAAGGGAGGATATTAACCACCACCAAAAGCAGGGGGAAAATCGAAATCAACCAATAGTAGGCTACTGCGACACTGGTCAACTCACTATCTGATGCTTGATAATAATGCAAAAAAGCTTTTAATAAAGGCTTATCTATCAGCTCTTTCCACCACTTCTTCATGTCACACTCCTTCACTTACAATCTTATACTCAATGAAAATCAAAGAGCAAACTAGGAAGCTAGCCGCAAGCTGTACTTGAGTACGGTAAGGCGACGCTGACGTGGTTTGAATTTGATTTTCGAAGAGTATTAACTAATTTCTTCTTACCAATTCCACCATATCATAAGGCAGGGTATTGGCAGCTTCCTTCAAGGAATAGTTCTCTAAGTTATTCACATTTTGTCGTAACTTCTTGGCATACTTGGTCGTAATCAATCGTTTTTCTTCATATTCGAAAATCAACTTGCGCTCCAGATAATAGCCTCTCAGCATTTCATCGATATTGTTGGGCTTGACGCGATTGATAACCCGTTCGACAAAGGCACCACTGGTGATGATAGCTGTTTCTCGGAGACGAGAATCCTGCATGAAGCTGATTAAAGAACTCTTATAAACCCCTTTAAGGTTCTCCAAACTTTCGATAATCATCTCTGTATTTTCTAGATAGAGCTCTGCAATTTGGTCATAGTCAAGAGCTCTGAGTTTCTGTGATTCTTCATTTTTCCAACTGCGGAAGGTCTTACCAAAGGTAAAGACTTCGTGAAGGAGAAAACGTAAAATCCGCAAGGAAACAAGGAAATAATAGGTCAATCGTGAAGCAAACTTGCGATTGATACTTTGTTCCATGTTTTTCAAATAACGTTGGTAGACTCGATAGGCACGCTCACTCATCTTGTCCTCTTCGTAAGCCTGTTCTAAACCATCACTTTCAATACTGAGGATGAGAAGTTTCAAGGCCTCCCAGTCTTCTTGAGCCCCCTTATTTTCTTGACTCAGGATGAGATTTTCAATACGTCCATGATAATTGTCAATGGCTGCATAGAGAGGGAGCTTATTTCTGGTATCTTCCAACTCTTTTTCCAACTCTATCGTTACTTCATTCAAAATTCCAATATGCATGAGATAGTCCTTGCTTTCTTCCTGTTCATCAGAAAGATGAGGCAAGACCACGAGGCCTGTTAAAAAGCTTACAAGCGTCACACCTGCGACAAGGAAAAGCAAGAGAGGATACTCCTGTTCTAGATTACTTGGTATCAGAAGGATCGTAGCAATCGACACCGTTCCCTTAACGCCTGAGAAAGTCAAGAGAAGCATGTCCTTCATATACTTATTCAGTTTTTTCTTGAGGCGTCGTGTCCTGTAGGCATAATAGCCATAGATCATGACAAAACGAATGGCAAAGAGGAGAAAGGTCAGGGCTATAAGAGATAGCAATAAAAGTAGGGGATTATAGATTGGATTGGTCAAGATAGGCTCTGCTATCATTTCCAGCTCCATCCCTAAAATCACAAAGACAGAACCGTTGAGCATAAAGTTCACTGTGTGCCAGACCGTCTCGGTCACCGTATCCACTTGGGCTTCGAGGAGCGTGATTTTCTTGAAGCGACTTGCCTTTAAAATCCCAGCAACTACAACGGCAATAATCCCTGAAACGTGGACTTCTTCTGCCAGGAAGAAGGTTACCAAGGGCAAACTCAATTCCAGAAGGAGCTCACTAGCAATATCCGTTGCTCTCACACTTAGCAAGAAGCTATGAAGGAAACGGTTGATCATGGCTGTTAAAAAGCCAATCAAAAAACCGCCTAGAATTGAAAAGATGAGCGAACTACTAGCTTGCCCAAGGGAAAAGGCCCCAGTTGTCCAAGCTGTCAAAGCTACCTGAAAGGCCACTAAACCAGATGCGTCATTCAAGAGTCCTTCACCCTTAAGGATATTGGAGACGCGCTTAGGAAAGCTAAAGCGCTCAGAAAGAGAGGCAAAGGCCACCAAATCCGTTGGTCCAAGGGCCGCCCCAACAGCCAAGCAAGCTGCCAAAGGAATACTAAACCAAAGAAGATGTGCCAAGCCTCCCAAACTCAAGGTCGAGATGAAAATCACTGGAAATATGAGATAAACAATGATTCGCCAGTGTTTTAAAATAGCCGTAATATCCGCTTCTTCCGACTCTCTGAAAAGCAAGGGCCCGATAACCAGTGCCAAAAACAACTCCGTATTGAGGTGAAAGTCAGCATTGGGTAAAAAGAGACCAATCACGATTCCCAAAAGAATTTGCACCAAAGGGAGGGGCAAAAAGGGCAGGAGCTTATTGGTTGTACTCGAGACAATCAAAACCAGTAAAAATAGGATGAGGTAAATCAGTAATTCCACGTACTTCCTCCTTAATCTTTTTTACAACAGGATTCAAATATCTCCTTCTGCTCTTTGATTTTTTGGTCAATCTTGGAACAGTCTTTGTGCTCAATTTTTCTCTGGCACCGTTCCATTTCAAGAGCAACTAATTTTTTCTTGATTTTAAGCATTTTTTTGCTCATATGCGCTTGGTCTAACACACCTACTGCTCGTTCGTGGTGGGTTGATTCAACAAAATTCTGGCGCATGGCATCCAGCTTTTCACGTAGGTATTGTTTATCCATGTCTATATCTCTCTAATTTTTCAATCATCACTAAAAACGGTGGGTTGTTGACTTGGTTCAGGGTTCGGTAAATGGCAGCTGTGTACTCTTGTTGGTTCAACTGGCTGACAAAATCCAAGACAGCATCCCTCTCTAGATCGCCTCCTTCATGACCATAATAGATCATGATAGCAATCCGTCCACCTTTGACAAGCAAATGACACAGCTTTTCTAATGCTTCAATCGTTGTCTGAGGTTGGGTAATGACTGACTTATCAGCTGATGGCAAATAGCCCAGATTAAAAATCCCTGCCTTGGCTTCTGTCACAAACTGGTCCAGTGTCTCGTGACCTTGCAAGATTAACTGGGCATTTGTCATTCCAGCTTGGTCCAAACGCTCTTGGGTCTTTTCCAAGGCTTGCTCCTGAATATCAAAGGCATAGACTTGCTTAGCTAGTTTCGCTAAAAAAATCGTGTCATGACCATTACCCATGGTCGCATCCACTACGATATCCTCTTTTGTCACTACCTCAACCAAAAAATCATGTGCCATCTCAAGTGGTCTTTTCATTTTCAAACTCCTGTTTTACAGCCTTGCATCCTTGAATACTTCCACGACGTCGCATCTCCATCTCAATGCTGTTGAGCACTTCCCACTTATTGAGGCTCCACATAGGCCCAATCAGCATATCTCTAGGTGCATCTCCTGTGATTCGATGGATGACGATATGCTTGGGAATGATTTCCAGTTGGTCACAGATGACCTTGACATATTCGTCCTGACTCATCAGTTGCAAACGTCCCTCGTGGTAGTCCCGTTGCATACGAGTATTGGTCATCAGGTGAAGCAAGTGCAGTTTAATCCCTTGAATATCGTTATCCGTGACACAACGGCGGACATTTTCAATCATCATCTCATGGGTTTCACCAGGAAGTCCGTTGATCAAATGAGAAACAATCTCAATCTTGGGATATTTTCTCAAACGCTTGACCGTCTCCACGTACAATTCATAGGAGTGGGCACGGTTAATCAGATCAGAGGTTGTTTCATAAGTGGTCTGCAAGCCCAATTCAACCGTTACATGCATGCGTTCCGACAACTCAGCCAAATATTCGATAGTTTCGTCTGGTAAACAGTCTGGGCGCGTTCCAATATTGATTCCTACTACACCCGGTTCATTGATAGCTTGCTCATAGCGCTCTCGAATGACTTCCACCTTTTCATGGGTGTTGGTAAAATTTTGAAAATAAACCAGATACTTCTGAACATCAGGCCACTTACGATGCATAAAGTCAATTTCTTTATAAAATTGCTCACGGATAGGCGCATCCGGTGCTACGATAGCATCTCCAGAACCTGAAACCGTACAAAAAGTACAACCTCCATGAGCTACAGTCCCATCACGATTGGGACAGTCAAACCCCGCATCAATAGGGACTTTAAAGGTCTTTTCTCCAAAGAGTTTTCGATAATAATCATTCAAGGTGTTATAAGATTTCATAACTTTCATTATAACAAAAAACACCCACAATCTCAAAAGCCTGACTTTCCTATAAATTCCTCTGTTTCTCGTTTCCATTAGCGATTTTTTATGATACAATATGGGTATGATTTTAATGAAATTAGCATCTATTTTATTATTGATACTGACCTTAGTCGTCTGCATTATCATAACCAAACTTTTTAGATTAAAAAAACTAGGACGAAACTTTGCGGATTTGGCTTTTCCAGTCTTGGTATTTGAGTATTACCTTATTACAGCTAAAACCTTTACCCATAATTTCCTCCCTAGACTAGGCCTAGCACTCTCACTCCTAGCCATTATTCTCGTTTTTTTCTTCCTTTTGAAAAAACGCAGCTTTTACTATCCTAAATTCATCAAATTCTTCTGGCGTGCAGGATTCTTATTAACCCTTGTCATGTATATCGAGATGATTGTTGAATTGTTCTTAATGAAATAATCGAATCCCTAAACATTTTCTAGGGATTTTTGATTTCTCTTCAAAATAAGATAGACAGTAACACTATACGATTTTACAATTGAGTAGGGGATAATCTCTAGCCCCTCTTACACCACCGTACGTGCCGTTCGGCATACGGCGGTTCAACTAACTTTTAACGCATGTCGTTCAAGGTA